>JAFUUM010000086.1 GCA_017477805.1 Lachnospiraceae bacterium | reverse complement strand
CCTTTGACCATCATGTGGATGCAGACTTCGTTGATGCATCCGCCGCCGTATTGCATCCTCTGCATCACGGATTTAGCCCAGGGGATGTCCTTGGTAAAGAGATAAAGCGCAAGGCCGTGTTCTCTGCTGTCTATGGTCTGCAAAAGGCTTTCGACCTCATCATCTTCGTAGGGCACCACGGGAAGGAGTGGGCAGAACAGTTCCCGTTTTACGATCTCTTCATCGATCCCCGTAGGATAGATCACCGTAGGTGCATAACGATAGGTTTCCGGATCTCCTTTTCCCCCAAGGACGATACGGTCCCTGTAGTTTTCCGCCGTAGCTGCGCATTTGTCGTAGGCCCCTTTCCCGATAAGGTGCGGATACTCTTCGTTGTGGATGGGATCTTCCCCAATTTGGGCCGCAAATGCTGCTTTCAGTTCTTTGACAAACTCCTCCGCAACTTCTTTCGCAACAGCCACCTGATTGATGTTGATGCAGATCTGACCGCTGTTTAAGATCTTGAAAAAGGCGATCTTTCTCGCCGCATCCTTTAAGTCCGCATCCTTCCGGATGACGCACCAGTTTCCGGTCTCGCCTCCCAGTTCCAGCGCCACCGGAGTCAGGTTCTTTGCTGCTTTTTCTAAAACGTGGACACCGACTTTCGGGGATCCCGTATAAAAGATCTTGTCAAAACGTTCTTCCAGGCACAGATCCGCCACATCGTGGCCGCCGTCCACCAGAGTGATGTATTTCTCGGGATAGATGTCCGCAATGATCTTCTTCATCACCTCTGTGCATGCTGCGGATTTGGAGCTTGCCTTGATCACCGCCGTATTACCGCCGGCGATGGATGCCGCCAGCACTCCAAGAGACAAGATGATGGGAAAATTAAAGGGACTGATGATCAGGCTGACGCCATAGGGCATCTTATACACCTTTGTGACCACGCTGGGAAAACACAAAAACCCGCTGAAGTGAGTCTCCGGTCTTGCCCATTTCTTCAGTCCGTGGATCATCTCATTGATCTCCAGGATCAGGCTTCCGATATCACAAAAATAGGCTTCCAGGGGAGCACGTCCAAGGTCTTTGTTCAGGGCTTCCTCGATGGGCTTTCTGTTTGCGATGACAGCTTCCTTTAAGACCTTAAGCTGTCTGACCCGCCAGTCCACATCCAGAGTCACTCCGGTGCGAAAATAGGCTCTTTGGTTTTCCACGATCTCATGGATCTTTTCCGCTGTCATCCCCATCCTCCTGTTTTGTTCTTAAATGTGGTTACTTTCCTTGTCCCGATATTCCGGGATCCCAAGGATCTTCGCCGACTGTGCAAAGTATTCTTCTTCGATGTAGGGCCAGACCACCGGTTTTCCCGTATCCTTCTCCTGCAATTCCATGGCGGTGTTTACAAGCTCGGGAGTGTAATCCGCTCCCGTCCGCAGGGTGAAGATATTATTGGAGATAAACCACTTTCCCTTCTCCATCAGTCCCTTTTCATAAAGGGCATTCACCACATAGTCCACATCATAGGGAAGCTGCAAAAACTCCGCATCCCAGCCTGCCCCTTCCGGTTCCGATCCGTCCCTTCCGTGGAGGATCAGGCACTGTGCCTTTCCGGGAGTGGCGATGGCAATGCCGCATGCTCCGGTGTTGAAATACTTCTTTCCCTCGCATTGCCACTCCCCCTGATAGTGGGTGTGGGCAGCGATCAAATAGTCTGCCTCGATCTTTTGAAGCCAGTCCCTCGTGTTTTTCCCACCGACGTACAATAGCTCCCGATCGCTCTCCGGTGAGCCGTGGCAGCAAACAATGGAAGGATAGCCTTCGCACTCGTAGGTAAAGGTGATGGGAAGACTTTCAAAAAGATCGATATCCTCATCCGTCAAAAGGTCATAGGCGTACTTCAGGTTTCCGCTGGCGGAATTATAGATCCACTCAGATGCTTCCACCTCTCCCCGCAAAGCCTTTCGCTGCTGAATGATATAGTCCTCCCGGTTTCCGCGAAGGAGTCTTACCTCATATCGATCCATGAGTTCCCTGATGTACTGCATGGTCTCTGCAGTGTCAGTTGTATCAGTCACAAAATCACCGAGCAGAAAATACTCGGTGATCCCTCTTTGTTCCATATACTCCACCGCCGTCCGAAAGGCAGTGTAATTGCTATGTATGTCAGCGATCACGCCGATCTGTTTTGTCATGAAATTCTCCGCATCACTTCATCCACAAGATATGCATGCCGGATGAGTTTTTCTTTCACGGTCTCCCGTTTTTCCCTATTGGCGATCAGATCTGCAAAAACGCCGAGAACTGCGCCAAACTGGTCAAAGGGTTCCAACGTGATCTTTTCATTCGTTCCGTTTTTGTTTACCGAAAGCTCTACCGCAAAGGAATCCGGGGCCGTATAGGTTCTGTCGGAAAGCACGGAGCCGGTGGATCCCATGATCTCCAGCTGGCAGCGATAGACATTGTCCATACCAAAAGAAAGCTGCGCCGTCTGTCCTTTGGGATTTCGGAAGATGGCATCACCGTAAATATCCACATCATATCCTTCGGTCTTATGGAGAATGGCGTCGACGAGTTCGATATCCTCTCCCAAAATCTCTTCCGCAGCCTTTACAACATAACCGCCGCAATCCAGGGCAGCACCACCGCCATATTCCTTTTTGTAACGGAAATCGGAAGCATCCCGGAAAGGGAAGGTAAACGCGGCACGCATCAGTCTGAATTCACCCAGTTCGCCTGCATCCAAAAGGTGCTTCATCTCCAAAAACTGGGGATGAAGTACAAAACCATAGTTTTCAAAGCAGGCCAGTCCTTTTTCTTCTGCCAGCGTAGTCACTTCTTTGGTGGCTTCTTCCGTCAGTGTAAAGGGCTTTTCCGAAAGGACATGCTTGTTGTAGGAAAGTGCCTTCTTGCTCCAGTATTCATGCATGGAAGGAGGCAGCGGGATATAGACCGCATCCACGGTCTCATCTTTCAAAAGTTCCTCATAGCCTTCGTAGATCTTGCCTCCGAAAGCTTCCCGGAAACTCTCTGCCTTTTTGATCTTGGCAGCCTTAAACGCCTCGGGATCCGCAACTTCTTCCGTCCACTCATTGGGGGAAGATACGGCAACTCCGATGTACTCAAATTCATCCCGCTTCAGGATCGCGGGGATCATCCGTCTGAGTGCGATATTTGCGGTTCCGAGAACTCCAATTCTAATCATGTTTATCAGATCTCCAGAAAAGATAGCATATTTCGAAGCTGAATATTCAGAACGTTATTGATCTGCATCATGATATTCAGCGTGCCGTAGTCGCTCCACACATAACCTTTGGGGAGCGTGTCGATCTCATCCTTTGAGATCTCGATGATCACATTTCGATTCTGTTCCTGGTAAAAACGGCCGCCCTCTTCCGAAAGGAGCGTATCCACAAGAACACCCTCGTTTTTTTCCAGCTTTTTCCAGAAGAGTTTTGTGATCTCATCCTCTTCTTTTCCAACGTGATCCTGCTGGATCGTAGGACCGATCTCGATAAAGTCCCTGCATCCGATCTCGGCTCTGGGCTTTACCAGAAATTTCATCATCCCGTCGTAATTGCAGCAGATCAGTCCGATGGTGCCGATCCCTCTGGATGCGATCAGGGGCTGATTCCAGCCGGTGACCTCACGGCCCTCGATGAGGACGTTACAGTAGATCACTTCAAAGGGGAATTCGTTCTGCGGGAAGATACCGTTGTCTTTGATATCCCATCCCTTTAATTCTGTCAGCGGCATCAGACGGACCTGGTTCCGTTTGAACATCTTGTGATCGTTCATCACGTGATAGAGCCGGATGATGGTCTGTCTGTTCAGCTCTGTCACCGAGCTCTTATACACCAGGTTCTGTGCAAAAGGCAGATCCTTTTCATCCTCCAAAAGCACAAAGGGAATACAGGAAATGACTGTCCTCGTGTCCATGTTGACAAGATTGTCATAATGCATCAGCATCTTGATCTGGGCAAGGGTAAGCCACCGGAAGTTTTTCTTTTATTCCAGTTCTTCCTCACTGATGATGATGAAATTTCGGTTTCTATTAACCAGGAAGCGTGAAGACTGCTCGGACTGGATCTGATCCACAAGGATAGACTCCGGCTTCATGTTCAGGAAGTAGGACAAGTAATCCGGGATCCTTCCGCCGTGCTTTGCTTCGAAATTGGATTTCGTTGCCTGGATCGTCGGAGAAACCTGTACCACGTTCACGTTTCCCGGCTCGATCTTGGCCTGCATCAGATAGTGCCAGACGCCGCCGATCTTGCAGGCAATGATCCCAAGAAAACCGATCTCATCCTGGATGATGATGGGCTGATACATGGTGCCCTTTTCCGTGGTCATGGCCGCACCTTTGACCTGGAAGAAAGAACCGGCGGGGTTTCGCAGCTCCCCCAGGTTCTCATCGTAATACCAGGGTGTACAGTCCTTCAGATCGATCTTTTCCAAATGCACGTTGGTGGTGCTTTTGACTCCTTCGATCCATTCCATGATCTCCGGCAGGGTATGCTTGGAATATTCGTTTTTGTCGTCTGTTTCCGGTCTATTCATTCAGAGCCTTTTTGTACTCCTCATAATCATCATAGGTTTCATTTCCGGGCTCGAAAGGTCTGTCGCAAAGAGCCATCATAACGCAGTCTTTGGAGAACTTCCGCATCTGACGCCAGATCATCTCATCAATGTACAGGCCCTTTTTCGGAGAATCCATCAGGAACACTTCCTGCTCTTTTCCGTTGTCCACAACAACTTCACAGCTGCCTGCCACGGGGATCAGGATCAGTTTTGTCTTTTTGGTAGCATGATCTCCGCGGGTGGCGCCTTCCGCCACATCTTTCACCCAAAATACTCTTTTGATATCGAAGGGAACTTTATTGCCAACCTCAGTCACATATAAAGTTCCATCGGGTTCGGTAACTCCAAGGATATCAACGATCTTACACCCTTCCATACTTGCTTCTCCTTAATATCTGTTGATCACATCGATGACTTTGTCGATCTCTTCTTCGCTCATAACATCCATCATGGGCAGTGTCACGATGGAATCGCAGATTTTCTCCGTGATGGGGAACATGCCGCGTTTGTAGCCGTATTTCTCCATCATGCAGGGCTGCAGATAAGGAGGTACCTTCCAGGAGATGTCCGTTGCAACATCATTCTCGGAAAGGAACTGACGGAAGCCCGCCTGATCATCCACGCGAACGATGAACTGATACCAGATATGATTACAACCGGGTGCGATCTTCGGCAGTTCCACCTTGCTGTTGGTAATGCCCTTTATATATCTGTCAGCGATATGATTTCTGTTGGCGATGAGCTCCGGCATATGGCTGAGCTTGATCCGAAGGAAACCTGCCTGCATCTCATCCAGTCTGGAATTGACGCCGATCTCGATGTTGTGATATCTCACATCACTTCCGTAGTTTCTCAGAACTTTCACTTTGTCGATAATGGCCTTGTTTCTGGAAACAACACCGCCGCCGTCACCATAGCCCCCCAGGTTCTTGGTGGGATAGAAACTGAAGAATCCAACATCTCCGAAGAGACCGGAATTGGTTCCGTTATAAGATGCAAAATGAGACTGGGCACAGTCTTCAAAGAGCATCAGATTGTTTTTCTTGCAGATCTCAAGTACCTTATCCATCCGCGTTGCCATGCCGTACAGATGAGTCAGGCACACACCTTTGGTCTTGGGTGTGATGGCTGCTTCGATCCGGTCCGCATCCAGCTGATAGTACTCATCCGGCTCAACAAATACAGGCTTTCCCCCTGCCTGGATGATACCCAGCATGGTTGCGATATAGCCGTTGGTCTGAACGATGATCTCATCGCCCTCTTTGATACCGGCTGCTTCCAGTCCCAGTCTGATGGCATTGAGTCCGTTATCAACACCGGCACAATAGCAGTCGCCACCAAGTGCCTCAGCGAATTCCTTTTCAAAGGATTCCACTTCTTTTCCAAGGATGTACCATCCGCTCCGCAGCACCTCGATGGCCTTTGCTTCATACTCATCTTTATACAGGTTATAGCCTCTGATCAGTTCATTTACAGGGATCATTTTTATCACTCCATATCATTTACTTTTATCTTTAACTTGTTGCGCTTGTCATTCACTTGCTCATGCGCGTCATTTACTTGTTCATGCGCGTCATTTACTTGTTCATGCTCCAAGTGTAACACTGTCATTTTACCGTTTATAAAACTCATTCGCAAGGCGGGTCGATTATTGTTTCCCTTTTGTCTCCGTTTTCCTGTTCTTTCCTAGAATTCTTCCTTTTTCCCTGCCGGCTTTGGGTCTTTTCCGGCTCTTTTCCGGCTCTTTCCCTGCTCTTTCCCGGCTCGTTCCCGGCTCTTTCCCGGCTCTTTCCCAGCTCGTTCCAGCCCCTCTGTGCCTAAGACTTTTTCACCATACACTTCTAGCCACAGTTTTCCGGATCTTTCTCCGACTCCCTCAGGCTCTTTCCGGCCTCTCTGTGCCTAAGACCTTTTCACCTTACACTTCTAGCCACAGTTTTCCGGATCCTTCTCCGACTCCCTCAGGCTCTTTCCGGCCCCTCTGTGCCTAAAGCTTCACCCTCATGCTCTCCTAGTCACACTTCCCCGGCCTTTCTCCCTGTTTCCCCCGGCTCGTTCCGGCCTCTCTGTGCCTAAGACTTCCCCCGCCAGCGTTCTTAGCCAACTTTTTCGTTCTTCCTACCGAAACGTTCCAAAAAGTTTGTGCTTAAGGGATACTGTCCCCGGCACTTTAAGCACATCGCTTCTGTTTTCTCACTTTCTACATCAGAAATCCTGTGGCTGATATGTAATGACCTCCTGTCAAGCGGATATTCAGGAAATCACCACAAACTTTCTTTAATTGTTTTCTGAAGGCATCCGGAAAGAGCCTCGGAGTATCAGTTCTCGGCATTGGCCACTCTGATATACGTGGATTG
>JAFUUM010000085.1 GCA_017477805.1 Lachnospiraceae bacterium | reverse complement strand
GTTGTACAGAGAAGGAGGCGTTCCGGGAATGGAGAACAGGTCGGAACCTTTCTCGCAAAGCTGAGGCAGGGAAGAAAGCAGTGCCCAGGTATAGGGGTGCTTCGGCTCATAGAAGATCTCTTCTACGGTACCCATCTCAACGATCTGTCCGCCGTACAGTACTGCAACCCGGTCTGCAACGTTTGCAACAACACCCAGGTCGTGTGTGATGTAAACGGTGGTGAAGCCCAGTTCTTTCTGAAGATCTCTGATCAGTATGATGATCTGTGCCTGAATGGTCACATCAAGAGCTGTGGTAGGCTCATCGCAGATCAGGATCTTGGGCTGACAGGACAGGGCGATGGCAATAACGATCCTCTGTCTCATACCGCCTGAATATTCGAAGGGGTAATCGTCAAATCTCTTCTCGGGATCGGAGATACCAACCTTTCTCATAATGTCCAGAGTACGCTCTTTTGCTTCCGCAGTGGTGCACTTCTGATGCTTTAAGATAACGGTCATGATCTGCTTACCGATGGTGATTACAGGGTTCAAGCTGGTCATGGGATCCTGGAATACCGTTGCGATACGAGCACCTCTGATCTGTTGCCAGTCTTTGGTGTATTTCAGCTTCGCACAGTCAAGGATCGCGTAGCCGTGAAGGATCTGTGCAGCTTCATCAAACTCTCTGAATTCCACACGGAAAGTAGCGGTCTCAAAGATCCGGTTTCTTACGTTATCGTTGTTTAAGTCCTCACCGGCAGACATAGCCAGTTTGAATGCAGCCTGCAGCTTGTTCAGGAACTTGAACTGGGTGTACTTGGGATAACGATCGATGGAAAGGATCACTTCGTAAGCAAGGATCTTGTTACGCTCTAAAACTTCATCGGAAAGGCCGTTTTCATTGCCTTCCTTATCGGGAGTAGCGATCTTACGCTGTCTCTCCTCTTCCAGTTTGCGAAGTTCTTCCGCATCAGCCTGCGCTTTTGCATTGTCTGCGCTGTACTCTGCCGCATGCTTTTTACGAAGATCTTCTTTTTCTTTTTCCAGCTGCTCTTTCTGAGCAGTCAGTTCCTTGATCTCCGCGGAAACCTTCTCGATCTCAGCTGAATCAACCTTTTTATCCAGCGTCCAAAGGAAGTTGTTCTTATCAACAATGCTGTCGGATATCTTTTTGATCTTAGCGGCAAAATCGGCATCTTCCGCAGCGGAAAGGCTCTTTGCCTCGGAAATCAGTCGCTTCTTCTCTTCGATCTTACGGAACTCTTCCGCACCTCTTTCCAGTACGGAGAAGTCATTCAGCATCTTCCGGACTTTTTCCAGGGTCTTTTTGTTCTTGTCATTCAGCTTAACATCGGTCTTGGAAAGATCATCATCGGAAAAGATGATGCTTCCCTGAGAGATAAAGCCGTTGGAATCCAGCATGCCTGCGAAGGTCTTGGTCAGAACGGATTTACCGGAGCCGGACTCACCTACGATGGCAAGGGACTCATTTTCGAAAATATCCAGAGAAACGTTCCTGATGGCTGTCAGGATACGTCCTCTGACGTTGAACTGTACTTCCACATTACGCAGAGACAGTAAGGTTTTTTTGTTATTTAATTCACTCATTTTTTACTCTTGTCTCCCGTAATTGATTACATGTGTGTTCTAGGATCGGATGCATCCGCCAGGTTCTGTCCCAGCAGATACAGCATAATGGTAATGATGGAAGCCACCACTACAGGGGGCCAGAATTCCCAGGGGTATGTCAGGAAGGCGGTCTGTGCCTGCTGGATCATACGGCCCAGAGAGGGTACGGTAGCGGACAGACCGATACCGATAAAGGACAGGAATACCTCCATGGAAATGTAACTGGGCAGTTCCGTTGCAAGCAGAGTTACGATCACGCTGGTAAGGAAAGGCAGGATGTTCTTGGAAATGATGCGGGCCACGGGCGTACCTAAGCATCTGGATGCCATGGAGTACTCTCTGTCTCTGATGACCATAACCTGTGTACGAAAGAAGTAAGCAATACCAAGCCATCCGGTTACAGTCAAAGCAAATACAAAAGGCCAGAAACCGGAACCCACTACGTACACCAGCACGGATACCAGAAGGATGTAGGGGATGTTGGCTACGATGTTGTATACCACCAGCATTACCGTATCCACTTTCTTGGAATATCCCCATACGGCACCCACCAGGATACCCACCG
>JAFUUM010000084.1 GCA_017477805.1 Lachnospiraceae bacterium | reverse complement strand
CGATCTCTACGTTGATCAAGGGGGAGACGCTCCGCTTCCTGCCCGAGACACATTCCCTGGATACTGTGATCCTGGTGGGCGAGTGGGTATTGGTGGTGCTGGTCTGCGTATACAGCTTCATCTACAAAAAGTATTATTGCGCACTGTTGTCTGTCGCTCAGACGGCTCTTGCTACCTGGCTGGAACTGACCGGCAAGGTAGAGGTATGTCCGGTTACCGAGCATATCGTGATCGACAGACTCTCCATCATCATGTGCCTGATCGTGGGCGTGGTCGGTGTACTGATCTGCTTATATACAATGGGTTACATGAGAGAGTATGTTCATCATCACTCTGAAGTGCCCGACAGAAGAAGTTTCTTCTTCTCCGTGCTGTTTTTGTTCCTCGGAGCGATGCACGGTCTGATCTTTTCCGACAATCTGCTGTGGATCTACTTCTTCTGGGAGATCACCAGCGTATGTTCCTTCCTGCTGATCGGTTACAGCCAGACACAGGAAGCGATCAACAATTCTTTCAAAGCACTGTGGATGAACCTGCTGGGCGGACTTGGTTTTGCAGTCGGTATTGCTTATTCCGTTCTGCAGCTGCAGACCGTAAGCCTGCATGATCTGGTGCTCATCGCTACCGATCAGAACAGCGAACTGTCCACTCTGGCCCTGATCACCGTGGTATTCCTGGCATTTGCCGGTCTGACCAAGAGTGCTCAGATGCCTTTCTCCGGATGGCTTCTCGGAGCAATGGTGGCGCCTACTCCTACCAGTGCGCTGCTGCACTCCGCGACCATGGTTAAAGCAGGCGTTTATCTGCTGATCCGTCTGGCTCCCGCTATGATTGGCAACAACGTTGGCGTTATGGTGGCCACCATCGGCGGCTTTACCTTCTTTATGGCGTCCTGCCTGGCAATCTCTCAGAGTGACGGTAAGAAAGTGCTGGCTTACTCCACCATCTCCAACCTGGGTCTGATCACGGCCTGCGCCGGTATCGGTCTGGAAGAAGCTGTATGGGCCGGTATCCTGCTGATGATGTTCCATGCGGTTTCCAAGTCCCTGCTGTTCCTGACGGTAGGTGCAGTGGAAAACAGCTCCGGCAGCCGTAACATCGAGGATATGCATGGTCTGATCATCAAACTGCCGAAACTGGCTTACGTCATGATCATCGGTATCTCCGGTATGTTCTTAGCACCTTTCGGTATGCTGGTGTCCAAGTGGGCGGCCCTGAAGGCATATGTGGATGCAGGCAACCTGATGCTGGTTGTGTTCCTTGTATACGGTAGTGCAACAACCCTGTTCTACTGGACCAAGTGGCTGGGCAGCATTGTGGCTGAGCATGCTCACTCCGACAGGATCGAAGATAAGACCAAACCTACCCAGTGGGTTTCCCTGTCCATCCTGTCCACACTGGTGGTCGTCCTTTGCGTGACATTTCCTCTTACCTCTGCTCATATCATCGAGCCCCACCTGGAAGATATGTACGGTGTACAGATCGGTAATATCCTTGGAGAAGGTAATGTCTACATTATGATCCTGATGCTGGCGCTGCTGGTGATCATGCCTGTGATGTCCCGGATCCTGACCCTTGGTCACACCGAGAAATACAGCAGCTCCTACATGAGCGGTATCAACATCGACGACAGAAAATTCGTGGATTCCTTAAAGCAGCCCAAGCAGATGTATCTGTCCAACTGGTACATCACCGAATGGTTTGGTGAGAAGAAGATGCTGGGCATCTCTCTGGCCGTTGCCGCTGCGATCCTTATCATCTTTATGACTATCGCGATAGGAGGTGCTTTAGCATGACCATTTTTTCCTGGCAATTTGCCCTCGGCTATCTGATCCTGGCTCCTTTTATCGGCGGATTTATGACGGGTCTGGATCGTAAGATCTCCGCCAGAATGCAGGGAAGGGTAGGCCCTTCGCTGTTACAGCCTTTTTATGATGTAAGCAAACTGATGCAGAAGGAGACCAAGATCGTCAACCACCTGCAGCAGTTCATGGTATCCAGCTTTGTGATCTTTGTGGCATTTACCGGTGCCCTGTTCTTCTTCGGCGGAGACCTCCTTTTGGTGTTCTTCTCCCTGACTCTGGCCGGTATCTTCTACGTACTGACCGCAAGCTGTGCCAATGCTCCTTATTCCTCTCTGGCAGCCCAGAGAGAACTTCTGCAGATGATGGCTTACGAGCCCATGGTACTTCTTGCAGCCATCGGCTTTTATCTGGCGACCGGTTCCTTTGCGGTAAAGGATATCGCAGCTGCCGATATGTCCGGCATCGTGATGCTGCCCGGATTTTTCCTCGGCTTTCTGTTCATCCTTGCCATCAAGCTCAGAAAGTCTCCTTTTGACTTAAGTACCGGCCAGCATGCACATCAGGAACTGGTTCAGGGTCTGAATTCCGATCTGTCCGGTTTCGTGATGGGTCTTGTTGAGATCGCACACTGGTACGAGAACGTATTCCTCTTTGGCGTTGTGGGTCTGTTCATCTTAAACAGCCACGTATGGAGTATTCCCGTAGCACTGGTTGTATGCTTCCTTGTATACTTCCTGGCGATCCTGGTTGATAACGTAAGCGCAAGAGTAAAGTGGAAACTGCTGTTCACCTCCGCTTGGATCGTGACCGCATGTACCGGCGTTGTAAACCTGCTGGTGGTTTCTCTCTTGCATCTGGCAAAGTAGGAGGTTGAGAAATGGCTAAAATGTCTAAATCGCCCTGGGTCCTGCATTATGACGCAGCCAGCTGCAACGGCTGCGATATCGAAGTTCTGGCTTGCCTGACTCCGGTATATGATGCAGAGCGCTTTGGCGTGATCAATACAGGCGATCCCAAGCACGCCGATATCTTCCTGATCACAGGCGGTATCAACGAGCAGTGCAAGGACGTCGTAAAACAGTTATATGATCAGATGCCCAACCCCAAGGTTGTTGTTGCGGTTGGTATCTGCGCCTGCAGCGGCGGCGTATTCAAAGAGACTTACAATATCCTCGGCGGTGCCGATCAGGTAGTGCCCGTGGATGTTTACGTACCCGGCTGTGCAGCAAGACCCGAGTCCATCATCGACGGTATTGTTAAGGCCATCGGTATCCTGGACGAGAAGAAAGCGGCACTCAAAGAGGGCAGACTGGATGAATACGAGGCTGCTCACTGTAAGAAAAAACAGCAGGAGGTGGAAGCATGACAGACGGCGAGATCAAGGTAGTAACACCTGACACCCTGCTGGGTGAAGCAATGAAGATCCATGATCAGGGATGGAGACTGGTCCAGATCTGCGCAAGAGCCTTAAAGGACGGCGCAGGCAACGAGATCACCTATTCCTTCGGCGACGATCTGATCATGGCACATCTGCGTCTGACTCTTCCCTGCGAAGAGCACGTGACCAGTATCAGCCATATCTTCCAGACCGCATATTTCTATGAGAACGAGATGCATGATCTCTTCGGTGTACAGGTTGATATGATGACGGTGGATTTCAAGGGCAATTTCTACAAGATTGGCGCGGAAACACCGTTCAAGAAATAAGGAGGAAGCGAGAATGTCCACAAGAAGTATTGTACCTTTCGGTCCTCAGCATCCGGTACTTCCGGAGCCGATCCATCTGGATCTGGTCATCGAGGATGAGAAGATCGTGGAAGCTATCCCTTCCATCGGTTTTGTCCACAGAGGACTGGAAAGTCTGGTTAATAAAAGAGAGTTTACCGAATATGTTTACGTGGCAGAGCGTATCTGCGGTATCTGCAGCTTCCTGCACGGTGCCAGCTATTGCGACGCCGTAGAGCGCGTGATGCAGATCGAACTGCCCGGCAGAGCAAAATATCTGCGTACCATCTGGGCTGAGATGTCCAGGATCCACAGCCATCTGCTTTGGCTGGGCCTTCTGGCCGATGCATTCGGCTTTGAGTCCCTGTTCATGCAGGCTTGGCGTATCAGAGAAAAAGTTCTTGATATGCTGGAAGCTTCCACCGGCGGACGCTGCATCTTTTCCGTTAACTGCGTAGGCGGTGTCCTGAAGGATATGGATGCATCCATGCTGAAGGGCTTCGTTCAGGAACTGGACAAGATGGAGATCCAGGTTCGCGCCATGGAAAAGACCTTCCTTTCCGATGCCACCGTAAATAATCGTCTTCGCGGCGTTGGTATCCTGACCAAACAGCAGGCTCACGAGCTGGGCGCTACCGGTCCTTTCATGAGAGCATCCGGTATCAACCGCGACACCAGAAAGCTTGGCTACTATGCTTACGGCGATCTGGAATTCGAGCCCATCATCAGCAACGACTGCGACAGCTACGCAAGATGCGAAGTTCGTATCCGCGAGATCTATCAGTCCTTCGATCTGATTAGACAGGCTGTAGCTAAGATCCCCGATGGTGACATCGCAGTTCCCGTAAAGGGCAACCCTGACGGCGAGAGCTTCGTCAGAGTAGAGCAGCCCAGAGGTGAGGCTGTATATTATCTGAAGGCTGACGGCACCAAGTTCATTGACCGTTTCCGTGTCAGAACTCCGACCTTCGCAAACATCCCGGCTATGCTGGAGACTTTGAAGGGCTGTGACTATGCGGATGTGCCCATCATGGTATTGACCATCGATCCCTGCATCAGTTGTACAGAGAGATAGGAGGAGACGCAAATGGGAATCATGAATTTTACAGGGACTACCCTGAAAAATCTGTTCAGCAAGCCTGCCACGAAGCTGTATCCTTCCGTACCTCAGGATTACAAAGAGCGTACCAGAGGACATGTGGTCAATGATATCGATACCTGTATCTTCTGCGGCATGTGCATGAGAAAGTGCCCTACCGGCGCCATCTCCGTAGACAGAAACACCCGTACCTGGCAGATCGACAGAATGAACTGCGTACAGTGTGCCTGCTGCGTTAAGAACTGCCCTAAGAACTGTCTTTCCATGGGTAAGGAGTACACAACTCCCGATACCGAAAAGACCATTGATGTTCTGCAGAAGATCCTGACTCCTGAGGAGATCGCAGCGGAAGAAGCTGCAAAGAAGGCTCAGCAGGAGAAGATCAAGGCAGCGATGGAAGCTAAGAAGGCAGCGGAAGCAGCCAAGGCAGCAGAGGCTGCAAAGACCGAGGAGCCCGCAAAGGCTGAATAAGGATTACAAAATGATCGAAACATACGAGATCACGATCCCGGGTATGGTCCAGGGGATCGGCTTTCGTCCCTTTGTGGCGGAACTTGCCGAGGACCTTGGGATCAACGGGACGGTATGCAACTGCGGTGGTATCGTAACGATCGTTTGTGAGGTGAGATCAACGGAGGTGCTGGAGGAGTTTCAAAGGCGCCTCCGTTTTTCACATCCACAGGGAGCGGAAGTGGGAGAAATCCGCATTGCTCCCATCGATCGGAAAACGGCAGAAGCCATGGGCTTTCGGGCAGATGGCTTCCATATCGTAGAGAGCAGAGGAGATTTAAAGGGATATACACCAAAACTCCCCGCAGACATCAGTATCTGCGAGGATTGCAGAAAAGAGATGCTGGATCCTTCCAACAGAAGACATCGGTATCCCTTTATTTCCTGTACCCTTTGCGGACCCCGTTACAGCATCATCGAGAAGATCCCCTATGACCGGGACCACATCACAATGAAAGATTTCGAGATGTGTCCGGATTGCAGAAACGAGTATACACGGCGGGGCGACAGAAGACGCCATGCCCAGACCATTTCCTGCAGGAAGTGCGGACCACAGCTGATCTATACGCGGATGGGAGGTGGGGGATCAGCATCTTTGCCGGAGCAGGGGACGGAACCGGAACTTACCGAAGACCGGGCGGTTACGCAGTGCATCGAAGATCTCCGGGCCGGAAAAGTCCTGATCTTAAAGGGCATCGGCGGGTATCAGATCGCCTGTCTTGCCTCTTCGGAGGAAGCATCGGAAACCATCCGGAAGATCAAAGGAAGGGAAGCAAAGCCCTTTGCGGTGATGTTCCCGGATGTGGAAAGTCTGCGGGAATTCGCAGAGGTTTCCGAAGCGGAAGAAGAACTGTTAAAGAGCCCGGCAGCACCCATCGTTCTGGTACGGGCCCGGGAGGATGGGGAACACCTTGCCCCTTCCGTTTGCGGAAAGAGCGATCACATCGGAGCGTTCCTTCCTTATACGGGACTTCATATTCAATTGACCGCCGCCTGCGGTCCCCTGGTAATGACCAGCTGTAACCGCAGCTCCGAACCCATCATCACCGGAGATGAAAAGGCCCAGGAGTTTGCACGGGAGTGCGGAACGTCGGTGGCAGGTGTTGCCTGGAATAAGCGCAGGATCGTAACGCTGCTGGATGACTCCGTCACCAGGGTGTTTGAGAAAGAACCTATATTTATCAGAAGAAGCAGGGGCTATGTGCCCGAGCCTGTGCAGTTGCAGACCGGGGCTTCTTTTTCCGGGATTTCCGGAACGGTCCTTGCCATGGGAGGAGATTTAAAATCTGCTTTTGCCCTGGCAAGCGGAGAGCGGGTGTACATGAGCCAGTATTTCGGTGATCTGGAGGAGTACTCTGTGACCGCAGCTCTGGAGAAGGGCATCGATCGCATGACATCCCTCTTTGCTTTAAAGCCCGACCGGATCATTGCAGATCTTCATCCCGGCTATGTCAGTACAAGGATCGCGTCGGAGCTTGCGGAAAAATGGCAGGTTCCCTTATGGAAGGTCCAGCACCATCGGGCCCATGCGGCTTCCGTTATGGCGGAAGCGGGCCTGCGAAGCTGCATAGGTATCGCCATGGACGGAACAGGATACGGGGATGACGGAGCAGTATGGGGAAGCGAGTTCTTCCTATGTAAAGAAGGCTCCATGGACAGGGTATCCCATTTGTCT
>JAFUUM010000083.1 GCA_017477805.1 Lachnospiraceae bacterium | reverse complement strand
TTTGTCTTATACGACCTTGGCAGGAGGCGATGCTTCATCGAAAAATGCTAAGCAAAACGCCTTGTGTCAGATGCTGTCCTTGGGACTTGAGACGGAAGGTTTCGGGGATCCCGCGGAGCGTGCCCTTCTGCAGGCGGCGTTATCCCACGGTATCGGAACATCCCAAAACGGCAGTATGGGACGGCTCTTTGATACGGTGTCCGCCATCCTTGGGATCTGCAATCTCAACCGGTATGAGGGAGAATGCGCCATCTTACTGGAACAGGCTGCAAACCGGGCTCTGGAAAAAGGATTACAGCCTGTGCCCATGGCCTTTCACCTTTCGGAACAGACGGAAGGCGGAGAAGCGGGGCTCATCCTGTGGGATCGCAAGCCCGTTTTGGAAGCCTGCCTTGCGGAAGGCAGAACTCTTCGGGGAACCGGCAGCGGCAATGAAGGCATGGGATCGGCGGCTGATCCGGAACTCCGGGATCGTCTTGCCCTTGGTTTTCATCTTGCACTGGCAGATGGGATCTTACGGACCTGCGAGATGCTGCGGGATCGGACCGGAGAGTCCAAAGTGGCCCTAAGTGGCGGCTGTTTTGCAAATATGCTATTATGTGGACGAACCGTTTCGGCGCTGAAAAACGCCGGATTTGAAGTATTTACCAACAAAAAAGTGCCCGGTAACGACTCCGGGCTCGCACTTGGTCAGGTCTATGCGGAAACCCTGCTGAGATCCTGAGTTTACTGATCTATATAGAAAGAGGTTTTATTATGTGTGTTGCATCATCCGGAAAAGTGATCGCCATGAACGGAAACGTGGCGGATGTTGATTTTCAGGGAAATCTGGTACATGCCCAGGCGGGCCTGACTCCCGTGGAAGTGGGAGATTATGTGCTGGTCCATGCCGGCTGTATCATCCAGAAAGTATCGGAAGCGGAGCATGAAGAGATGACTTCCCTCTTTAACGAGCTGGAGGAACTGGCTCGTGGATGAGAAAGTACTGGAACTCTTAAAAACATATGACGGCCCGGAACTTCGGTTTATGGAAGTCTGCGGGACCCATACGGGAGAGATCTCAAGATGCGGGATCCGCAGGATCCTTTCACCAAAGATCCGTCTGATCTCCGGACCGGGATGCCCTGTATGCGTTACCGTAACAGCTTATATCGACCGCTGTATCGAACTGGCCATGACAGCGGGTACCACCCTTGTGACCTTTGGGGACATGATGAGGGTGCCCGGCAGCAAAATGAGCCTGAGACAGGCTCAGAGCCAAGGAGCGTCCGTAACCTTTGTCTATTCTCCCATGGATATGATCGCTCTTGCCAAGGCAAAACCGGAAGAAACCTTCGTTTTTGCGGCGGTGGGATTTGAGACGACGACCCCGGTGTACTCGGTCCTTATTCGGGAAGCTTTGGATCAGGGACTGAAGAATGTAAAACTCCTGACTTCTTTAAAGGTGATGCCTCCGGTCATCGACTGGGTGTGCAGCCTTGCCTGCAATGAAAAAGCGGATTTCCGGGTGGATGGTTTTTTGGCTCCCGGCCATGTCAGCGTGATCACCGGCAGCAAGATCTTCGAGCCTCTGGCTGAAAAATATCAGGTGCCATTTGTGGTATCCGGTTTTGAAGGAGAAGAGCTCCTGGCCTCCATTTACGGCCTTGTCAGACTGGCAGGCCGCGGCGTTGTCATGAATATGTACCCCAAGGTGGTATCCGCTGAGGGAAATATCACGGCCCAGCAGAAGGTGGATGAGTTTTTTGAACCCGGAGATGCTTCCTGGAGAGGCATGGGATCCATTCCCGATTCCGGTATGTACTTAAAGAAAGAATATGAAAGCTTTGATGCCGGCAGTAAGGGCCTGGATGAAGACCATGTGGCCAATAAGGCCTGCCGGTGTGCGGATGTCCTCATTGGGCGGATCGAATCCGAGGAATGTCCCCTGTTCGGGACAGCCTGCACCGTGGATCATCCCCAGGGTGCCTGCATGGTATCCACGGAGGGATCCTGCTACACAAGGTGGACTTCGAGATAGAATAATACTGTTCAGGCGAAAGCCTAAACGTAGTCGCCGGCTCTGCCGGAACGACGGAGGTAGATATCAATATGAAAATAACAATGGCACATGGAAGCGGCGGCAGATCCACGTCTGAACTGATCGGTTCCATTTTCGGTAAATACTTCTCCAATCCCGTACTGGACAAGATGGAGGACGCTTCCGTGGTGGAGGGTTCCGGCAGGATCGCCATCACTACTGACAGCTTTGTGGTCACCCCCCTGTTTTTCCCCGGGGGAAACATCGGCCGTCTTTCCGTATGCGGTACCGTAAACGATCTTCTGATGAGCGGAGCCGTTCCGAAGTACATCACTTTCGGCGTGATCCTGGAAGAGGGCTGTGATACGGAAGACTTGGAAAAGATCGTTGCTTCTGCGGCAGAGACCGCAAAGGAAGCGGGTGTTATTGTCGTTGCCGGAGACACAAAAGTTGTGGAAGGAAACGGTGGAATGTACATCAATACCACCGGTGTGGGCTTCGTACCCGAGGGAATGGATGTCAGTGCATCCAACTGTCAGGCAGGGGATGTGATCCTGGTTTCCGGTCATCTCGGAGACCATCATGCAGCCATCCTCAGTACGAGAATGGAGATCAGTAACTCCATCGAGAGCGACAACGCGCCTCTGCGGGAAATGGTGGATGCCATGAAAGCGGCAGGTGTCAGACTCCATGCCATGAGAGACGTGACCAGAGGCGGTCTCGGAACGGTGCTCCACGAGTTCGCACAGAGCAGTAAGGCTTGTATGGAGATCCGGGAAAAAGATCTGCCCGTATCCCCGGAGGTAAAGGGGTTCTGCGGTCTTTTGGGTCTGGATCCCCTGTATATGGGAAATGAAGGAAAGATGCTGGCAGTGGTGCCTGCTGAGGATGCCGAAACCGCACTTTCCTGTATGAAAAACAGCCGATATGGTGAGAACGCAGGCATCATCGGAGAAGTATCCCACGAGAAGGATGGCAGCGTGCTTTGCCACACTCCCATTGGCGGCGTGAGGATCGTATCGGAACTGATCGGAGAGGGCTTACCCAGAATATGCTGATCACGGTATCAACAAGACAGTTTGTGGAGTTTCTGATGCGGAACGGTGACATCGATGACCGCGGCATCGGAGGCCCCGAAGATGCCATGCAGGAGGGGACAAGGATCCACCGAATGCTGCAAAAACAGGGCGGAGCCGCTTACCGGGCGGAAGTGACACTCCGTTTTCTTTATGATGCGGGAACCTATGAGATCTGCGTGGAAGGCAGAGCCGACGGCGTGATCGAAGAAGAGGGGACCGATGTAACAATTGATGAGATCAAGGGCGTCTATCGTGACGTTGAGAAAATGAAAGAGCCTGTGCCGGTTCATCTGGCACAGGCTAAATGTTATGCTTTTTTCTATGCTGCGGAGCACGGGACCGATCGCATGCGGGTCCGCATGACCTATTGCAATATCGAGACCGAGGAGGTCCGGTATTTCTTTTATGAATATGAATGGAAGGAACTGGAAAACTGGTTCCTTGACATGCTGGAAGCATACCGGCGCTTTACGGACTACGAAGTGGCCTGGGCCCAGGCACGCAATGAGAGTATCCATAAGCTGGAATTTCCCTTTGATTACCGGGATGGGCAAAAGGACCTGGTGGCCGGTGTATACCGTACCATCTATCACAAGCGGAAACTCTTTATCGAAGCCCCTACGGGCGTGGGAAAGACCATCTCTACCGTGTTCCCGGCTGTGAAAGCCATGGGAGAGGGCATCGGGGAGAAGATCTTTTATCTTACCGCCAAGACCATCACAAGGACCGTGGCGGATCAGACTTTCGAAGAACTCCGAAAGCAAAACCTTGCCTTTAAGACCGTGACGTTGACGGCCAAAGAGAAGATCTGTATCCATGAAGAGACAAGATGCAATCCCGATGAATGTCCCCGGGCCAAGGGGCATTTTGACCGGATCAATGATGCTATTTATGACCTTTTGACCCACGAGGTAAGTTTTTCCAGAGAGAAGATTGAAGCCTATGCGGAGAAACATCAGGTCTGTCCCTTTGAGATGAGCCTGGATATGAGTCTTTTTGCGGATGGGGTGATCTGTGATTATAACTATGTCTTTGATCCCCATGCTTACCTTCGGAGATTTTTCGGAGAAGGACAGCCCATGAAGGACTATCTTTTCCTGGTGGATGAGGCCCACAACCTTTTGGAAAGAGGCCGGGAAATGTACAGCGCGATCCTCGTGAAAGAGGATTTTCTGGAATTGAACAAACTGGTCAATGCCGTAGAGCCCGGTATTGGCAAGGGTTTGGAGAAATGTAACCGGGAAATGCTGGCGCTGAAAAAACTGTCGGACGAAATGACAGAACTGGATGCAGGAGATATTGCAGCTCTCGTTTTGGCGTGCAACCGGTTGGACGCCAGGATCAGTGAGTATCTTGAAGATAAACGGAAGAAAAAAGACACGGGAGTCAGTAAAGAGATTCTGACTTTTAAGTTTCAGCTGTCGCACTTTTTGATGATCTATGAGAAAATGGATGAAAACTACCGGATCTATTCCGATTTTACATCCGATGGCAGGTTCTACTTAAAACTCCTTTGCGTGAACCCCAAGATCAACTTAAGAGAGTGCATGGCACGGGGCCGGAGCAGCATCCTCTTCTCCGCCACCCTCCTTCCCATCCAATATTATAAAGAACTTCTCGGAGGTACCCCGGAGGATTACGAGATCTATGCAAGCTCCGTATTTGATCCTGCACGGCGCGGCGTATTCGTGGCTTCTGACGTGACCAGCAAATACACCCGCAGAGGACCGGAAGAGTACAGCAGGATCGCAGAGTACATCTGTAAGACCGTCCGGTGCAAAAAAGGAAACTATATGGTGTTCTTTCCGTCCTATGCGTTCATGCAGGATGTGTTCGAGATCTATCAGGATTTCTGCGCAGATCCCGAGGTGGAAGAGTACCTGATCCAGTCGGAGTACATGGATGAGACCGACCGGGAGGACTTCTTAAAGCGGTTTGCGGAGAAACGGCAGGATACCCTCATCGGCTTCTGCGTCATGGGCGGGATCTTTTCCGAGGGTATCGATCTTCGGGAGGACAGCCTCATCGGTGTTATCGTGGTGGGGACCGGCCTTCCCCAGGTATGCGGAGAACGTGAGCTGATGAGCAGCCATTTTGCCTCTCAGGGGGACAACGGCTTCTCCTATGCCTACCAGTATCCGGGAATGAACAAGGTTACCCAGGCCGCCGGCAGGGTGATCCGGACCGAGGCGGATATCGGGGTGGTAATGCTCCTGGATGAACGTTTTTGGCAAAATTCCTACCGGTCCATGTTCCCCAGAGAGTGGTCCGGGGCGGAGAGAGTCTCCCTGGAAAATGTAGAAGAACGAGTGGATTTATTCTGGAAAAAATGGGATAACGGTTGAAAGATAAAACACGTTTTTTGACCTGTTTTATTCACATGACGAGACTGTCATATGTGGATAACTCATCCGAAAAGCCAAAAAATGGCATGATGACAGGGAAAAATGACAGAAATATCCACAGAGGCATGTGGACAATGTGTATAAGTTCCCACTTCGAAACTACCGCAGTCAAAAGTGGACAACCAAAATTATGTAAACCAATAAGAGAACAAGTGGATGCAAATATCCGAAAGGAGGGCGCAATATGTGGGCAGAAGAAGGAATCTTTTATCAGATCTATCCCCTGGGATTTTGCGGAGCACCTTTTGAAAATGACGGGGTACTCCAGCACAGGATCTTAAAGGTCAAGGACTGGATCCCTCATCTTCAGAAGCTGGGTGTGACCACGGTACTGTTCAATCCGCTCTTTGAATCCGATACCCACGGGTACAACACCAGGGACTTCGGCAAGGTGGATACGAGGCTTGGGACCAACGCGGATTTCGTAAAGATCTGCAAGGCGCTCCATAAGGCCGGGATCAAAATTGTCCTCGACGGTGTGTTCAATCACGTGGGAAGAGGGTTCTGGGCTTTTCAGGATGTGCTGCAAAAACGCCATGAGTCTCCGTATCTGAGCTGGTTCCATATCTCCCTGGAGGGAAATTCCTGTTATAACGACGGCCTGTGGTACGAAGGCTGGGAGGGGAACTTTGACCTGGTAAAACTCAATATTCAAAACGAAGATGTGATCAGTCATATCTTTGAACATGTGGATCAGTGGGTAAAGGAATTTGACATCGACGGCCTGAGATTGGATGTGGCCTACTGCCTGGATCAGAATTTCTTAAGGAGACTCAGGTCCCATGTGGACGGATTGAAGCCCGATTTTTATCTCATCGGGGAAGTGCTCCACGGAGACTATAACCGGATCATGAATCAGGAGATGCTCCAGTCGGTGACAAATTACGAGTGTTATAAAGGACTGTATTCCAGCTTTAACAGCATGAACATGTTTGAGATCATTCACTCCCTCCTTCGCCAGTTTGGGCCAGAACAGTGGACTCTTTACAAAGGAAAACACATGCTATCATTCGTGGATAATCACGATGTCACCAGGGTGGCCAGCATCTTAAATAACCCTGCCCACCTGCCTCTGATCTACGGCATGATCTTCGGCATGCCCGGGATCCCCTGCGTGTACTATGGAAGTGAATGGGGGGCAAAGGGCGATAAGAAGGACGGAGATCCGGCCCTGAGACTCAGCTATGATGCACCGGAGTGGAATGATCTGACGGATGTCATCGCTGCCATGGCAAAAGCCCGGAAAGGATCGGAAGCGTTAAACTACGGATCCTTCCGCAGCGTGGTTCTGACCAACAGGCAGTGTATCTTCGAAAGGTGCTCCGAACACGAGCGGGTTCTTGTTGCCATCAATGCCGAGGAATGCGATTACATGGCCCATTTTGATGCGGGCTGCGGAAAAGCCGTGGACCTCATTACGGGAGAGGACCACGACTTTGGAGGCGGAAGCCTTCTTCCCGGTTACAGCGTCCGTTTCTGGAAAATGGAGCGGTGATTTTGTACTTTTTGTGATACAAACAAGAAAAAAGTCAGATTAGAACAAAAAACGGTGGAAAACTTTATGCCAACACGGTTATAATATACGTTAGCGTATTAGCTATTCTCTTTAAATTCTAATAGGAGGAAACAAAATGAGTAGCAGAAAGAAAATGACTATGGATGGTAACGAAGCTGCTGCATACGCTTCTTATGCGTATACCGAAGTTGCAGCTATGTATCCCATCACCCCTTCATCTGTTATGCCCGAGCATGTAGATGAGTGGGCTAACGCCGGAAAGAAGAATATTTTTGGACGCACCGTTCAGATCACGGAGATGCAGTCCGAAGCAGGTGCTGCAGGTGCCGTACACGGTTCCCTGGTAGCAGGTGCCCTGACTTCCACTTATACCGCATCCCAGGGTCTTCTGTTGATGATCCCCGATCTGTATAAGGTTGCCGGTGAAAGACTTCCCGGTGTATTCAACGTATCCGCTCGTTGCGTAGCTTCTCACGCACTGAACATCTTTGGAGATCACTCCGACGTATATGCTTGCCGTCAGACCGGTGTAGCTATGCTGTGTGACTCTTCCGTACAGGAAGTTATGGACCT
Organism: Lachnospiraceae bacterium; assembly: GCA_017477805.1. GTDB lineage: Bacteria > Bacillota > Clostridia > Lachnospirales > Lachnospiraceae > SIG336. The sequence continues at coordinate 11,038 of JAFUUM010000083.1, read as the reverse complement.
TACTCCCGTAGCTTACTGCGCTGCTATCGAAGGCAGAATTCCCTTTATCAACTTCTTTGACGGTTTCCGTACTTCCCACGAGATCCAGAAGATCGACGCTTGGGATTACGCTGATCTGGATGACATGGTTAACCACGAGGCTATTGATGCGTTCAAGGCCAACGCATTAAACCCCAACCACCCTCGTCAGATGGGCTCCGCTCAGAACCCTGACATCTTCTTCCAGACAAGAGAGACCTGCAACACCGCATACGACGAGCTGCCTGAAATTGTACAGAAGTACATGGACAAGGTTAACGCCAAGATCGGTACCGACTACAAGCTGTTCAACTACTACGGCGCACCCGATGCAGAAGTAGTTATCGTAGCTATGGGTTCCGTAAACGACACCATCGAAGAGACCATCGATTACCTGAGCGCTCAGGGCAAGAAGGTCGGTGTTGTCAAGGTTCGTCTGTACAGACCTTTCTCCGCAAAGGCACTGGTTGCAGCTCTTCCCGATTCCGTAAAGAGAATCGAAGTTCTCGACAGAACCAAAGAGCCCGGTTCCTTCCATGAGCCTCTGGCACTGGATGTTATCGCAGCTCTGAAGGGCACCAAGTTCGAGTCCGTTCCCGTATTCTGCGGCCGTTATGGTCTGGGTTCCAAGGATACCACTCCTAACCAGATCGTTGCTGTATTCGAGAACGACAAGAAGCCCGAATTCACCATCGGTATCTTCGATGATGTTACCAATCTGTCCCTGGATGCAGGTGCTGATCTGGTTACCACTCCCGAAGGAACCACCAACTGTAAGTTCTGGGGTCTGGGCGCTGACGGTACCGTTGGTGCTAACAAGAACTCCATCAAGATCATCGGTGACAACACCGACATGTATGCTCAGGCATACTTCGATTACGACTCCAAGAAGTCCGGCGGTGTGACCATGTCCCACCTGAGATTCGGTAAGAAGCCCATCAAGTCTACTTACCTGATCCACAAAGCTAACTTCGTAGCTTGCCACAAGGCTTCTTACATGAGAAAGTTCAACATGGTTCAGGAACTGGTTGACGGCGGATCTTTCCTGCTGAACTGCCCTTGGACCGTTGACGAGCTGGAGAAAGAAATCCCCGGCCAGGTTAAGAAGTTCATGTATGATCACAAGATCAACTTCTACATCATGAACGGTTCCAAGATCGGCGTAGAAGTAGGCATGGGCCCCACCAGAATCAACACCATTCTGCAGTCCGCATTCTTCACCATCACTGAGATCATCCCCAAGGATGAGGCTATCAAGTACATGAAGGACGCTGCAGAGAAGACTTACGGCCGTAAGGGTCAGGACGTTGTAGAAAAGAACTGGGCAGCTATCGATGCCGGTGCTGATCCCAAGAACCTGATCAAGGTTGAGATCCCCGAGTCCTGGAAGGACGCTGTGGATGAAGGTCTTGACTTCAAGAAGGCTGAAGGTTCCCGCAAGGATGTTATTGACTTCGTTAACAACATCCAGGCTAAGGTTAACGCTCAGGAAGGTAACACTCTGAAAGTTTCCGAGTGCATGCCTTATGTAGACGGTTCCACTCCTTCCGGTTCTTCCGCATACGAGAAGAGAGGCATTGCTGTTAACGTTCCCGTTTGGAATCCCGAGAAGTGCGTAGAGTGCGGTTTCTGTTCTCTGGTATGTCCTCACGCTGCAATCAGAACAGTTGCTCTGACCGACGAAGAGGCTGCAAAGGTACCCGAGGGTATGCAGACCAAGGAACTTACCGGCATGGCTGGTTACAAGTTCGCAGTTGTTGTTTCCGCTCTGGATTGTACCGGTTGCGGTTCTTGTGCAAACGTATGTCTTGGCAACAAGTCTTCCGAGACTCTGAAGATGAGCCCTCTGGAAGAGAGCGAATACGAGCAGAAGTTCTTCGATTTCGCTGCCGAGCTGCCTGTTAAGACCGAAGTTGTTGAGAAGTTCAAAGAGACCACCATCAAGGGTTCTCAGTTCAAGAAGCCTCTGCTGGAATTCTCCGGCGCATGCGCAGGCTGCGGCGAGACTCCTTATGTGAAGCTGGCTACTCAGCTGTTCGGCGATCGTATGTACATCGCTAACGCTACCGGATGTACTTCCATCTGGGGTAACTCTTCACCTTCCACTCCTTACACCGTTAACGCTAAGGGTCAGGGTCCCGCATGGGATAACTCCCTGTTCGAAGATGCTGCTGAGTTCGGTTATGGTATGACTCTGGCTCAGAACGCTCTGAGAGATGCTCTGAAAGAGCAGGTTGAGAAGATCGCAGCTGAGGGCAGCGATGCTGAAAAGCAGGCAGCTCAGAACTGGCTGGATACCTTCTCCGTAGGCGCTACCAACGGTACCGCCAGCGATGCTCTGGTAGCTGCTCTGGGTGGCAACACCTCCGAAGCTGCTAAGTACATCGTTAAGAACAAAGACTTCCTTGCTAAGAAGTCCCAGTGGATCATCGGTGGTGACGGATGGGCATTCGATATCGGCTTCGGCGGTCTGGATCACGTTCTGGCATCCGGCAAGGATATCAACGTTCTGGTTGTAAACACCGAAGTTTACTCCAACACCGGCGGTCAGTCCTCCAAGGCTACTCCTATCGGTGCTGTTGCACAGTTCGCTGCAGGCGGTAAGCAGGTTAAGCAGAAAGACCTTGCTTCCATCGCTATGAGCTATGGTTATGTATACGTAGCACAGGTTGCTATGGGTGCTAACATGCAGCAGACTCTGAAGGCACTGGCTGAGGCTGAGGCTTATCCCGGACCTTCCCTGGTTATCTGCTACGCTCCTTGTATCAACCATGGTCTGAAGTTCAAGGGTGGTATGGCTAAGGTTATGGATGAAGAGAAGAGAGCCGTTGATTTCGGTTACTGGAACATGTTCCGCTTCAATCCTGCTGCAGAGCCCGGTAAGAAGTTCATCCTTGACAGTAAGGTTGATCCTGAGTTTGATAAGTATCAGGAATTCCTGGATGGCGAAGTTCGTTATCTGTCCCTGAGAAAAGCAAACCCTGCAAATGCAGAGAAGCTGTACGAGCAGTCTCAGATCAATGCAAAGGAGCACATCGCTTACCTTGCAAAACTGGATGCACTGTACAACAAATAAGATCCGCTAAGATCTTGATAAAGAAAGCCGCAGAGAGCGATCTCTGCGGCTTTTTCTTGTGCTTATGAAGAGAGGCAACCGGGCCCAGGTAAGAACATCATATCAGACCTCCTGGCCTTCCCGGACGCGTCTGCGGTACTCGGAGGGGGTGCAGTTCATGAATTTCTTGAAGATCTTATTAAAGTAACTGGAGTAGTTAAAACCGACGGAATAGCCCAGGTCCGAAAAGGACTTTAAGTCCGGATTGTCTACGATGTGCTTGCAGGCAACGAAGATCCGGTATTTCATCAGATATTCAAAGGGCGTAAGGTTTAGCGTGCGCTTAAAGCAGCGGCAGCATTCGCTCTTACTGATGTGGACGCTGTCAGCGATCTCTTCCAGGGTCAGTGGCTCCGTATAATGCTCCTGGATATAGGACATGGCCCCTTTCATCCTGGCGTTGTCCACGTTTAAGGTGGAGCGCTTGGGCGGGCGTGTGGCCTGGAAACCGATGCGTTTGATCAGCATCATCCAGATGTGGGTCAGGTAACTTCTGGTCTGAAGCTCATAGCCGAAATCCGGGGACAGGTTGATGTCAACGACGCGGTTCAAAAAGTCCATGACGGTAGCATCTTCCGGCTGGTCATTGTGGAAAAGGTGAACCTTGAAATCCGGCGAATTCAACAGAGGATTACAATACTTCAGCATCAGATAGGGCTCATCGTAGTTAAACAAAAACTCCGGATCAAAAAGAACACGGTAAAAAAGAGTCCTCTTTTTCTCGTCCGCGGGAGTGGACATATGTACAAGCCCCGGGGCCAGGACGGCAGCACTGCCTGCTTCCAGGGTATAAGTTTTTTCTCCGGCAATGAGGTTGACTGTGCCTTCCGTGATCAGCAGACATTCCACTTCTTTATACCATCTTGCCTGCATGATAACCCTGTTAAGTTCAATAAAATCAACGATCACAGGGAACTCTGTAGCGGAGGCATCCCAGCTGGTTTTCAGGATGCCGGGAGCATTTTGAGGATAGTTTGAAATTGGCATTGACTTTTACCTCCCACAGTGGTATCATACCATTCGTGGCGTGAAAACACCACAAAAATACGCGGAAGTGTCGGAACTGGCAGACGAGCAAGACTAAGGATCTTGTGATAGCAATATCGTGTGGGTTCAAGTCCCATCTTCCGCACTGGGTTGAGAGGCTCAGAAATGTTGAGAAATCAATATTTCTGGGCTTTCTTTTTTCGGAAAATGGATCAGTTTCAGGGGTTCCCTAGGGGGTTCCTCATTGTTTTCGTACTGCGAATCCAGTAATTCTCTGACATTGTCGAGATAATCCTTCTGCGCGAAGCTGTAAAACATCAGGTTGGTCTGTATGGAATGACCGAGCATTGCTGCCCTGTCCGCGACAGATACTCCCATGGGAAGCAGTACGTTTGAATTAAGGGACATTCTGAGGGCATGGTTATTGGTAACCTTGAAGCCTTTGGAGAGGCATATCCTGCGAAGGAACGTCTCGTAGGCATCGGTCTTGATCCATTCGCCATCTTCATGACAAAAGATATACTCCGAATCAATATGGAGCTCTTTCTGAAGATCTTTGATCTCAGCAAGCAGCTCCGCTATCTTCTTCGTAAGAGGAAATTCTCTTCCGTCCTGTGATATTCCCTTTTCATTTTTGGTGCATGTGTCGTAGTAATAAACTTTCTTACCGGCATCTTTTTTTGTGAGCTGCTGGGCGTGGATGTGGATCGACTTCTCACGGATGTCCTCCCACCTGATCGCACACAGTTCGCCTGCCCTGACACCTGTTTCGATGGCAAAAAGCATTGCATAGCCGTTGATGTAATACCTTCCGTACTTCTTCAGAGTCATTCGATGTCTTACTTCCTTTTTCAGGATATCGATCTCTTCGGGGGAAAGTATCTTTTCTTCCGGCTTTGGCTTCCTGGTGTCACAGGACTTCATATAAGGCTTGTTTTTCATAAGGACCACCGGATTTATCGAAATGATCCTATGGGTGAATGCATAGCCAAATATGAGGTTTAAAACACCTTTGTAGCCAAAGAAGGCTTTCTGCTTTGGATGTTCTCTGTTTACCCATTCCTGGGTATACTTCTTTAATTCGATGTCCGAGATACCACGGATGTCCCTTTTCATCAGATCCTTCGATATGAAACGGGTGAACTCTGCCTGCAAATGAGTAATGGTATGCTGGTTTGGGTTCTCTGTGATCTCCTTTTCGTATAAAGCGGCTTTAAATACCGATTCCAGAGAATAATCCGTAAGGCCGTTTGTGTAATAGGAAAAAAGCTTCTGGATCAGCCCGTCATAAGTTGTGGCTTTGATCTTCTTACCATCCGGCATCTTGGTGATGTAGTAATCCTTGGGATTACCGGGCGAGGCTTCGTGATGACTTATGGATCTTGGTACGCCTTCAGCAGTAACGTGATTCATCATAACGAATCGCTTACGTATTGCCTTTTCTTTCTGAGATATCATTTCAAGTTCATCTCTGACACCGTCCGCATCAATGATACCCGATTTCTCCTGTACCTTCAAGTATTCACGCTGGGTTTCGAGGCTTCCGAGGAGGCGCACGGCCTCTTCCGGAGTAAGGACATTTTCGTCCTGATTTACTGTATTTACTTCTTTCTTCAATAGGGGCTCCTTTCAAAAATGGCCCGTCAAGGCACGAATAATCTGCCCTGAAGGCAATAAAAAAGCCCATGCAACCTGGAATTAGGCACATAGGCACGTGATTGTGAGTTGATATGTATTTTTTCTTTTTATAAAAAACAGGGATTAAGTCAGAACATCCCGCCTACCCGCCTTAGCGATACGGGAACGGGCAGCCTTTCAAGGGGTGAAGGGCATAGACGCCTTTGTAACCACGTGCCATCTTGCCGTCTGTCGGCACGTTCTTGACGTAGGCGATGTTATACTTTTTGGAGAGTTCTTTTACTTCCTTAGAAAAAGAAGTTTCGGATCGGATTTTGGCAAGGTTGTCTTCGCACCAGAGCTTATAGGCATCATAAAAATCCTTAGTGGTACACATAGCCTCCGGGGCATAGGCGATATAGCCTTCGGACTCGAGGAAATCAAGAATGCTGTCCTCGTCCCTGCGAAGCTCGTCCTGATTTCTTTTCGTGCGGTCGCTGATGGTGAAGTTGAAACCGTTAGCCGCAAGGCGTATAAGGCCTTCCAGACACCAAAGGGCTATACCTTCGCTTTCTTTCGCAAGCTTTTCGGAGAGGTTACGGTCATCCACACGCTCTTCCGGCTTATCCTTTACCCTGATAACGATCTGCCTGCGGTAAAAATCGTCCGACTTGTCATAGAGGGAACTTAATGCACCGTTGCCAAAGGCCATGATGCGAACATACAGATACCCTTGATAGCTCTGCTGGCCTTTGCGCTCCAGATCCATTTTGTCTTCCATGGTGACGATGGATTTAAGAACCCCGGTATCCGGAAGGGCCTCCATCCGCATGTCATCATCGACCATAAGGAGCTTCCCCTCCTGATCTGCCGGGCAGAACCTGTCGGATGAAAGTTTCTTAAGGGAGCAGACATTCATGTTGTCGCTAAGGAGGTTTCTGCACACGAACCCCACACGGGATTTTCCTTCTCCGCCGCTTCCGATCAGCATGAACATTACCTGAGCTTTCGTAGTGGGGATGAACATATACCCCATGAACTCCTGGAGAGTCACGATATCCTCCGGATAAAGAAGTTCCTCTATGAAGTTAAGCCAGGTTTCCGGCTTCGGAGCATTCTGGTTATAATTCACACGGAGCCTGTTGGAGCAGAATTCCTTTTCCGGAACGAACCCGCCGTTCAAAAAGAAAGTGCCGTTCATGAAATGCACTCTGTCCGTGTGCTTAGGCAGATCATCGCAGAGAGCTTCGTACTTGAGCATTTCAATCAGGCGATTGGCCCTGAGGACCAGTCCTGTCTTCACGTAAGGCTTCAGATCATCGATGATCTCCTTGGCAAGTTTTTCGTTATTTACAAGCCCGTCAATGTCGTAGAAGTGCCCACCAACGGATTTGATGGGATGCTTAACCATGAACCAGTGGCAGAACTCCACTTCATCGACCTTGTGGTTTTTCGGATCGAACCAGTTTGGCTCATCATCTGCATTTACTGAAGCTGCCCCCAAAAGAGCAGCTGCCTTAAGCAATTCCATATAAACTTGAGGATCTAAATTCTGTAATTCTTCGTTCAATTTCAATTACCTTCCTTCCATAATCTGTAACAACAAAAGCCCTGTCGGAGACATCACCATAGAGGAGTAAATCAAGGAGATACTCGATATGGTCGATCTCGTTCAGGGCTTCGCAAAAGTAAGGATGCCATTCTTCGGATGGATCCTTGGGAGCATATTTAGTTTTCCATGTTTGTAAAAGGTGCAGATAGTCACAAAGGACGTTAAAACATTTTGTTTCGGCTTCCTTGAATATCTGCTCGGGGCTTTTCTTCGGTTTGGCTCTTGCCGGTGGAGTATAAGGTCCGGTCTCATAGGGTAAGCCAAAGTCTTTGCAGATCTTGATGGCTGCATCTTTCGGTGAGAGACCAAAGTGCAAGGATACAAAATCTACCGCATCCCCATCGGCTCCACACCCAAAACAATGAAACCGTCTATCTACCTTCATGCTGGGTGTCTTGTCATTGTGAAAGGGACAGCAGGCCATTCCTCTGCGGCTTACCTTAAGGCCGTACAATTCTGCAACCTGTCTGGCGGTTACATTACTCTTTACAGTTTCGAAAGGAGTCATTAGCGTTCCTCCTTTCTGACACGTCGTTCGTTGCCGGAAGCAGGATGTTTCAGAACTTCTTCTTTCGCCTTGGCTAGCTTGGCCAGAACAGAACCGCGAGCTTTTTCTTTGATCTGGGACACATTTCGACCTTTAATTTCCGGATCAGAAAGGGTACGCTTGATCGAAGCCACCATCTTTTCCCTTGCTCTTTCGAAAAGATCTCTTATGCCGGTGAAGATCTGTTTGGCGATGTTCTTAACTGCAGGTGTATTATCAGAACCAAGGATACGTCTTTCGTAATCAGCTATCAGCTTTGCATCCTCTTTCTGTGTTTCGTCCCTTACAGCTTCCGTTATGACATCACAGGCCTTTTCATAAGCATCATTTGAAACATCATCAAGCAGTTTCTCTACATCGGAGATCTTTAAGACCAGTTCACTCTTTTCGGCTCTTAGATTCTCATTCTCCTTTGCGAGTCTTTCATTTTCATCACGGAGTTTCTGCACAATGAAATCAGCTTTTTCCAGATAACTCTTTCCGCCATAGACAGGTTCCATATCGATGTCAAGCCCGTGCTTTTTGCAGATTTCAAGAAACATCTTGCGGCACTCTGCATCAAAAGACATCTTTCGGTTATTGAACCTTCCTTTTCCCTTTGTGGGGTCCGGAAGTTCGAAGCCAAGTTCTTCAAGTGCCTTGTCCTGCATCGGGCAGAGTTCACCGTATTCGTTCCGGGCATCAAATACATGACGTTCATGAATGTGTGGAGTTGTCTCGTCAAGGTGAAGTGCCCAGTCAAGGATGTGAACATGTGAGCCAAATCGTTCCTCGAACTTTTCGAAGTATTCAGCAGAAATCTGAGCCAACACTTCAGGCCTTACCGTGCCGTCTATGTTACCAAGCTGAAGAAGTGTTTCCTCCGGGCAGGTCTTTTTGTTTTTGAGGACATCATCGATCTCCCTGTTTCTTTCTTTGTGTCTTGCAGCTTCATTCCTGAGATTTTGAGCAAATACATGATCCCCGTAGTGCTCGAGGTAATAACTTTTCTCAACCTCAGAAAAGGTAAATCGCCGTTCTTCATCTGTTCCCGGAAGACGATATCCCTGGTAACAATCCCAGTAGACATTTTGCAAAGAACGTTCCCCATCGATGTGATCGGCATTCTCAGAATCGAAATCCCGGTCATTGTGTTTCACATCGTAAGCTCCGTGGGAGCCGGATCTTCCGTTGTGTCTTGTTGCTTTCATTCCCATTTTTCTCTTTCCTCCTTTTAATAAAATGATTTTGGCTGTTGCGACGTAGCCCACATTTTCGCAAAAGCGAAGCGACCAGAAAGTACCCAGTACTGTATGTCGCATCGACATACAACTGGGCCAAGGCTGTCGCCCTGGACCTTCCCAAGGTTTCACCCTGGACCTGAGCAGGACGCTGCCCTTGCATCCCGGCATGGCTCTGCCCCTGCACCCCGGCGGAGTCTTACTCCTGCACCTTGCGTAAGGCGCTGCCTTCACGATCCGCCAAAGGTTTGCCACCTCTGGACTCTGCCCCGACAAAAGAAAAATGATCATTCCTTCCCGGGGGGAATGATCATTTTTTCTTTCATCGGCTTCGCCCTGTCGCTTAACTGCCTCTATATAATTATTCGAGGCAAAAAGCGCCAAGGCTCATTTTGCGGGCAAATTGCAATTTCTCACGAGCTCCGGAAAAGTTTTTCATCTTTTTGGTGCAGAAATGCAACAGATATGATAAGATGGCATTAGAACGCACGTTCGAGAAAGGGCTTTTGAAATGGGAGAATATTTACCCGGCAGCCTACAGGACAGGCTAGTAGAATTGCGGGAAGCAAACGGATATAACAGTCAATATAAGCTTGCCGAAAAGATAGGTGTTGACCGTAGTACATATAGTCGTATTGAAAACGGAGACACCAAGACGATCAGCAGCGACATTTTGATAAAGCTTTCAAAATTGTTTCATGTTCCGACAGATTACATTCTCGGTTTGTCCGATACCCCGGAGAACACCGGATATGACATAAAGGAACTTGGACTTTCTGTAGAAGCGGCAAAGAATCTCTACAGCAAGAAAGTGGATCCCCGTGTCATCAATGAACTTCTGATAAACGATAAGTTTGCCACAGCCGTGAGAATGATCTCAATGTATTTTACAAATTCAGTGGCAAAACTGATCCAGTCACAGAATGCTCTCCTGGATAATTCGGTCAGCTTACTCGATGGACTTGTCAAAGATGGTAAGGTACCTAAAGACAGAGATATCGCTGAAACGAAGCGCATGTTAAGGGCAGCCAAACTTCCCCAGGATAGTTATGAGATTGACAGGATTCAGAAACAACTTGCGGCATCGGTTCGGGACATTAAGAAGAAGTTGGTGTCGGAAGTTTCTGCCGAATATGAAAATCCGAAGAAACTGGAATATGAAGTAATGGAGAAAGTGAAGGAAGAAGCATTTGCTGCTCCAAGCCTGAAGGATCTGACAGATGAAGAAAAAGTATCTGTCATCAAGAACACCATCATGCAGGGGATCCTTGTTTATGCAGACTTGAACGAGGATAAGTTGGCATTGATCGATCCGCTGGTAGAGCAGATTGCTCTTCTGTTGATAGAATTATGGAAAGAACGTTAACAAAAGCGGAACGCAAAGATCGCCACAATCGGGAACTTTGCATTCTTGCAAAACAAAATGATCTGCGAGCACAGACGGAACTGCTTCTTGAGAATGAAGGTCTCATAATGCAGCTTGCAAAGAGCCTTGAGATCATGCACGACCTTGATGTGAATCATTACGCAGGTATAGAACTTGACGACATTATGCAGGAAGGGCGTTTCGCTTTGCTGGAGGCCGCAAAGAGTTATGATGTCACTTCGGCTACAAAGTTTTCCACCTTTGCATCCGTTGTCATGCGAAATGCAATGAGCGACCTGTGCCGTAAAGGCGACTCTTCTTTTGAAAGACAGCTTGCCGATCATGGCATCGTCCTGGTATTTCTGAATGACAATCCCGTGGATGAAGACGGAGTACCGGAGGCCGAAAAGGTCCGGGACGGAAAGGGTCGTGATCCGGTAGGCGAAGAAGCAGTGCTCAGAGTTATGATTCAGAAGATGCGGAACCGTCTCGTCATGCTCCCGGCACGCGAGCAACGGCTTCTCATGTACCGTTATGGTCTTGCATCCCTGGAGTT
>JAFUUM010000082.1 GCA_017477805.1 Lachnospiraceae bacterium | reverse complement strand
GTTTTCCCATATCGGTTCGCCTCGCTTACCGGACAGCATCACGTCGGTCGAGGTTCTGATAAACCTGATATATGCAATTATATTTCCAATCATTATGATGCTGCCAATGATTATAAGCACTGATATCATTTACCGGCTCCTATCTCTTTTATACTAAAAACATCCTATCAGTTTACCATTGAGGTACACAAGATACCCACCCATCATAGATTTTATGACAATATCACCGGCTGCAGATAAAGCATCCCGAACATATTCATTATATTCACTCACAATAGTTTTCCTCCATCAAACTGCGATTCGTCATCGTCTATAAAACTGGAAGATATCTGTCCTCTTTTTATTAGCTTCAGTTAATTGGACCGAATAGTGTCCTTGAAAAATCAATCCCTAAACTTCATTCCTAAACATTCTTAAATACTTATCTCGGGTGAGCAAGCACGAATCGATAACCTTCTGAGAGCCATCCCATGGTCTGGTCATTTCATAAGTATGGTCATACTCAAAGCCAAAATATTCTGCAACTTTCTTAGACCTGATATTATCCTGGTAATAACCGTATGTAAAATCAATAGCTCCTAGTTTATTAAATGCAAGGTCAAGCAAAAGTGCCACGACCTCCTTGCCGTAACCCTTTCCCTGATTCTTGACGGCAATACCAATACCTGATTCGTCAAAATGTCCCGGTTCAAGTTCTTTGATTCCACAAAGGCCAAATGCCTCATCTGTTTCTTTATCCGTCACAAAATAAGCGTAATGATCTTTTTGAAACTCCATACTTCTGTGGCATCTATCAATCGCTTCCTCTTCCGTCAGTGTTGGCTGAAATAACATCCATTGGTATACCTCGGGATCCCCCCACACATTCTTCAGCATGGATTTATAATCATCTTCTTTTGCCTTACGAAGGACTATGTGTTCTCCTTCCAAAATATCATACATATCATTTGCTCCTCCGTTGAAATTATATAGATTTTATCAAAACAAAAGGAAGCCTGCTATCCAAATATATATCTCTGCGTATCTCCATAAGTTTGTCACCTCAATACTTATTGAACAAAATTGCGGATTCCGCATTTTTGTTCGATAGATTTTCAAAAAGCAAGCAAAAAAATTAAAGTAAATGCTCACACTTATACATCTTAGCGTGTACATTTACTTTAATTATGTTCCCTGTATTTTAATCTAAACTGTTGCTCTAGCATTGTTACCAATAATCCCTACTCCCACTTCTTCCAGACATCCGGCTGGTAGCCGAGTGTGGACTGCTTTCCGTTTCTGACAACTGGTGTCTTGATTACCTGCGGATTCTCCAGAATCTTTTCCAGCTTATCCTCTTCTGCGGTATACCGGATCAAGGCAAGCGTATCCTGATCCTTGCAGTTTGGATCCAGCATGGCATCAATGCCACCGTTGGCCTGAGCAACAGAGGTGAACTCCCCTTTGCTCATGCCTTTTTCCTTCATGTCGATGAACTGGTATTTGATGCCACGCTCCTTGAAGAAGCGCTCCGCTTTCTTTGTATCATTGCATTTCTTTGTTCCAAAAATCTGTATGTTCATTAGATAAGTATTCCCTCAAAATGATCCATTTCATGTTGAATAATCTGAGCAGTAAAATCAACAAACTTACCATGCTGCCGTTTAAAGTTCTGGTCGAGGTAATCCACTTCGATCTCTTTATATCTGGTGCAGGGCCTTACTCCGTCCAGAGATAAGCAGCCTTCCTCCGTCTCATACTTCCCGGTTTTTTTCGTGATCACCGGATTGATCATAATGAAACTGAAGAATCCGGCCGAAACAATGATGATCCGCTTCCGAGAGCCGATCATGTTTGCTGCCATTCCAACGCATCTGTCACTATTCGCTTTTAAAGTGTCTGTCAGATCCATGATCACCTGCTTATCCGCTTCCGTTGCCGGTTCGGACTTTTGCTGCAGGAAGAGTGGATCCCTAACTATCTGTTTTACCATCTTTCTCCATTCCTCTAGACGATTATCTTCCGGAATAACTGACTAACCCTCACTTCAAATAACAGTATTTCAAAATCTTATGGTCCACTCAAAGTCTACTTAAAGTCTACTTTCAAAGTATACTTGCTGTGATATTCAGCAATTTGATTTATTTCGCAAATTTGAACTTTTATTATTTTTGCGAATCAGAAAGCCATCTGGCGATATCGATAATCCTTATTCCTTCATGCTGGCTTTCATCATGTTTTGTCCTGGCTATCAGCAACTTTGGATAAGCATCCTTAATCCCTAAAAGCGATGAAACTTCTCGCTTAAAAGTATCCTCTCTGGATATATCATCAGATACCTGAATGTAGACCTTTTCGCCTTCTTTGATTGCGACAAAATCCACTTCTTTTTCATATAATTTTCCCACGTATACTTCGTATCCACGTCTGAGAAGTTCTATTGCCACTATATTTTCATAGAGATGTCCATAATCAGCATTTTTTGTTCCTATCTCAGAAAAGCGGAAAGCCAAATCGGACAGGTAGTACTTCTTATCTGATTCTAAATATCTTTTCCCCTTTATGTCATAACGCTGGATTGGATAAAAAAGGAATGATCGGCAAAAGTAATTTATATATGCCCCTACTGTCTTATCATTAGTTCTGTAGGTGCCAGATGTTAGTTTGGATGCCACATTTCTTATCGAAGTCTGGTTACCAACGTTATCCATAAGGTAGTTCCCAATCATTATCAAAAGATCTTCGTTTTCTATCTTGAATTTTCTAACGATATCCTTTGTAATAGTGGTCCTATAGATACCATTAACATATTGTCTGGCATCTTCCTCCGTTTTATAAAGATATGAACCAGCCATTCCACCTTTCTTTACATAAGAATCAAAGGCTTCATCTATATCATTTGATGGATAATACATAAGATACTCGTTAAATGAAAATGGATATAAGCTTATCTCATAAACTCTTCCACCAAACAACGTAGCCAAATCACTTGATAAAAGGAATGCATTTGATCCGGTAAGGTAAATATCATAGATTTCTTCTTCGTAAATGCTATTGATCACACGTTCAAAACCTTCACATAGCTGTATTTCATCAATGAAAAGATAATTCGTTTTGTCGTTTGCATACTGTTGCTCTATGTAGTCATAAAGCTTGTCCGCATCCAACAGTTTCTCGAACTTCTTTAAGTTCAGCTTGATCCGGACGATATTAGCCTTATCATCAGCAGATATCAAATCTATGAAAGCATCCATCAATTTAGATTTACCGCTTCTTCTTACCCCGGTTATTACTTTTATGTCCGGAACATCCTTTACCGATAAAAGTTTATTTAGATAATAGTCTCTTTTTATAAGTTTCATCGTGATTTCACCGCCTTTTATTTAATTGTATTTCATTTCGCAATTTTAATCAATTTTAAAATTTGCGAAATGTAAAAGCTTCCGAATCATAAACTATTAGTTTGAATTCGGAAGCTTCTATATTCAGTAATATACTCACTCGTGACCTTCTTTTTCAAAGCCTGAGTATACAGGTTTTCATCTTGATAAAGGTCTTATCCATTACGTGTCCCTCACTGTACTTGGGCAATTATGCTGAAATATAATCCTCCCTATACGTCCTCATCTTCTTCATCCCAGTCGTCTTCATCGTATCCATAAGTGCCAAGGCGGATAACATCTTCAAAACCTGGGTCATACTTTTCATAGGCTTTCTTTGATACAACTACCTGATATCCATCTTCATAGAGCAGTTCTTCATCGGGGATATCAAACTCTCTGGCTATGAGGCAAAGTTTCCCTTGTGTGCGTTCATCCAGTAACTCGGATATATAATCAAACTCCACTCTCTCTTCTTCAAATTCGTATTCCTGATACAGGCAGATATTATTGTCCTTGTCCTCTTCATAAACATCCGGCACCGGGATGTCGCCCAGCAGAGCTGTAGATATCCATAATTCACGTACTTCAGGATCATCAGAATTCCTTACAGCCTCCGTCCATTCCTCTGCTGAGCACCCCGGCTTCAATCCCAGTGTTTCGAGAAAGAGCGCCTCCAATGCAGATATATATCCCCCACGGATCTTCTTTGTTTCCCATTCCACCGTTTCAACTCTGTAATAAATCATACCCGCCCCTCTAGATAACTGTGATAAACATTTCCTTTGTTTATTCAATTTATCACAATCCGCTCTTTTTTCAAACAATTTATACGTCCCGAGTTTTAGGGGGGCGGATTTCTGAGGGGACTTATGGAACTGAGTTCCACAAGTTCCCCTAGAATACCAACATGCATTTATTTCTGCTCTTCTTTCCATTTGGTGAGCAGTTCGATGATGATATTTTCTCGCTCCTTGGCTGTCATCCGAAGCGGGAAAAAGGCATTCAATTTCCGTTCCGAGAGAGTGACGGTACGATCAATCTTGTTCGGCAAGGCGCCGTTCATCGTGGCCGTGAAGGTGTATTTCGTGATGTTCTCGATGTTCTTCAGTTCCTTCAGCGCCTTGATCTGGGCGGGCTTGATACCTTTGTTCTGTCGATGGTACTCATAGAGCCATTCCTGCAATTCCTGAGTGAAGTAGGAAAGATCAACCGCCATGCTGATGGGGAGTTCCTTGTTATCTACCATATTTAATAGGGGCGGTATGAGTTCTGTGAGTCGAATGTAATTTGAAACTTGTCTAGCCTTCAAACCAAAGCTTTCACCAACCAGCGATGTAGACAACTTCTTGCACTCAGTGCAAGAAGTTCCAGCACCTTTCAAATCAGATCTCTGCCCCTGTTTGCTGATTGCATCGAATTTCATCTTCAGCGACCACGCCCTCTCGCTCGGCAGTATCTCTTCCCTCTGAACATTCGAATCCACCATGGCGATCACGGCTTCATCGTCGCTCATTTCCTTGATGATTGCCGGAATATAATCCAAGCCTGCCTTCTTTGAAGCATGCAGCCTTCGGTGTCCGGATATCATTTCAAACCCAGGCTCCGGTTTTCTCGGCCTTATCAAAACCGGAGACAGCACGCCGTTTGCCTTGATGCTCTCAACGAGTTCATCCATCTTCTCGTCATCCAGCACCTTAAAGGGATGATCCTTGAAGGGGTATATATCTCTTACCCTCACCATCGCGCTTCCCTCTGTGGGAACCGGATGCCCGAAGAGTTCATCCATGGGATCGATCTTGATTTCTGTTCTCTTAGCCATGTGCCAGTACCTCCTTTGTGAGAGTCGTGTAAGCAAGGGTTGCTTTGCCCTTTGGATCGTATTCATAAATACTCTGTGCCACTGCACTTGTTTCGGCTGCCCGTACTGAAAGCGGGATCTCGATCTCAAATACCGGAATGCTCTTTCCGTATACTTCGTGGACCTGAGCCACGATATCCTTAGCGTAGTTGGTTCTTGCATCCACCATGGTAAGCAGGATTCCTTCGATCTCAAGATCAGGGTTCAGAGAACGCTTCACCAGATTGATGGTCTTGATCAGCTGGCGCAGCCCCTTTACCGGAAGATACGCAGCCTGTACCGGAATGAGAACCGTATCCGCACAGGTCAGTGCATTCAGGGTAACGGTTCCAAGGGACGGCATACAGTCGATAATGATGTAATCGTAATGGTCCCTGAGTTCATTCACCACGCCCCTGAGCATCGTCTCTCTGCTGATCGCTGCGGAAAGAGAGATCTCAACAGAAGACAGGTCGATATTTCCCGCGATCAGATCCACGTTATCCTGCAGATGCCGGATCCCATATTCGGGCTGAATCTCTTCTCCAGCCGCTTCCAATCTGAAGATATCAAATAAGGTGTCCGTCAGTTTATCCGGTTCCCGGAACCCCAGGCTGATGGTTAACGATCCCTGTGGATCCGCATCCATCATGAGTACTTTCTTGCCTTCTTTTACCAGCCCCATCCCCAGGTTCATTGCGGTAGTGGTCTTACCAACCCCGCCTTTCTGATTTGCGATCGCTATTACTTTACACATAATGTTTCAATCTCCTTTCGATCCTTTCGTTTTCTTCAACTTCTTCAATATCAAGCACAGTTACCTTGAACTTGAACTGTTCCACATATTTCCTCAAAACCTCTTTATCCACCAGCAACAGCTGTCTGACCTTAAAGAGCGCTCCCGCATCTGAGGCTATCTGCATGGTCTGATCTTCATTTAACCCCAAGTAGGCAGCCGCATCTTTTACCTGGCAGTACTTCCCGCCAATCTCTCCTGCCAGATTACCGACCTTATTTACGAATTCCAGCATAATTTCCAGATTGATCAGTTTTTTGTTGCTGATCCGGTACAGTGCTCCGCACAGCATGGCATTCTGTAACAGATGCTTCTCGTTCATCGGCAGGATCTCAAGGAGTTCCTTCGGCCGATAGAACTTCTTTGGCCAAAGAAAAAGGGGACTTGATCTTCTACGGTTCATTCAGATCACCTCCAGACTCTGAACGACTCGAGGTACTCCTCAAAGACTTCCACATTGACCAGTACCTTCCGGTTGATCTTATAAAGAGCCCCTGCCTCTTCCGCGATGTTCCGGAAGTTCTCATGACTCATGCTGTAGAGTGCAACCCCTTCCTTTAAGGTGACGAATTTCTTATTCATGACTTTCATTTCCTTGTACTTATCAATACTCATCGTCGGCATTTCCACTTTTTTCGGCTTCATCGATATCCCCTCCATTCTTTTTACGCATATACTCTTCCAAAATGTCTCTGCGGATCAGCACAAGTTTTCCGCATTTGTAGACGGCCCCGGATTTCCAGGCCATATTCGCAAAACGTCTGTACCCCATGCTGTAGTATGCCTGCCCCATCTTATAGGTGATGAACTCGTGCTTCCCGAAGTCCAGATCCTCTTCATCGAGAAGATGCGAACACATCCAGATATTTCCCGTCATTCCAGTTCCTCCCCGTCTTCTTCAAACTGTGTCCTCTTGGTGTAAGCCGAATAGGTGCAGGGTTTTTGGTGAAACTGCTCCAGGTACTCATCAAAGATGTCGCGGTTGATCAGGACCGTTCCGTCCACACGGTAAATCGCCCCGGCTTCATCAGCCATCTCCAGAAGTTTTCTGTGCGTGAGACTGTAGACGATCTCTGCATCCTTATACTTCAGGAACTGGCGTCGCAAACTGCGGTTTCTCTGCCTGACCTCATTCACTTTTTCACTGTTCAAGTAGGTTTCTTCAATCATTTTCGTTTCCTCCTGTGTATTTTTTCGTGACGGAACCGTAAACGCAAAAAAGCCACTTTCTAATTTCTTAGAAAGTGGCCTTAATCTTTTAGGGTTATTTTTGTTTTTTCACAGATTTATTTCCGATTGAAACCGGCTGAAACGAGGTTTTGCGTGGTCAAAACGTGGTCAAACGTTTGTTCGGCGCTTTAGTCCCGCATAAATACTGGCTTTCTCAGCTGATGCTCTTGAGCGTCGGGAAGAGCAAAACATCACGAATTGCTGCAGAGTCGGTCAGGAGCATGCACAGACGGTCCAGGCCGTAGCCAATGCCGCCCGTAGGAGGCATACCGATCTCCAGTGCGTTCAGGAAGTCTTCATCGGTATGGTTTGCTTCTTCGTCGCCGGCATCTGCCAGAGCATCCTGGGCTTTGAAACGCTCTCTCTGGTCGATGGGATCATTCAACTCGGAGTATGCGTTACACATCTCCCATCCGTTGATGAAGAGCTCGAAACGCTCAACCTTGGACGGATCGGAGGGTTTCTTCTTGGTCAGAGGAGAGATCTCGATGGGATGATCCATGATAAAGGTAGGCTGGATCATCTTCTCCTCACAGTATTCTTCAAAGAAGAGGTTTAAGATATCACCCTTCTTGTGGTGTTCCTCGAATTCGATGTGGCGCTCTTTTGCAAGGGCCTTTGCGGCTTCGTCGTCTGCCACGGTATCGAAGTCAACGCCTGCATACTGCTTTACGGCCTCGGTCATGGTCAGTCTTGCAAAAGGCTTTCCGAGATCGATCTCGGTTCCCTGGTAGGTAATGGTGGTGGAACCGCTTACCTTCTCGGCAAGATACCGGAACATGCTCTCGGTGAGTTCCATCATGCCTTCGTAATCGGTATATGCCTGATACAGTTCCATCAGGGTAAACTCGGGGTTGTGACGGGTATCCACACCTTCATTTCTGAACACGCGGCCGATCTCGTAAACTCTCTCAAGTCCGCCGACGATCAGTCTCTTTAAGTACAGTTCCAGGGAAATACGCAGTTTTACGTCTTCATCCAGAGAGTTGTAATGGGTCTCGAAGGGACGGGCTGCGGCGCCGCCTGCGTTGGAAACAAGGATGGGCGTCTCCACTTCCATAAAGTCTCTTCCTGCAAGGAAGTTACGGATCTCCTTCATCATGATGGAACGCTTTACGAATACTTCTCTGGAATCCTGGTTCATGATCAGGTCCACATATCTCTGACGATATCTGGTGTCGGTATCCGTCAGGCCGTGGAACTTCTCGGGAAGGATCTGCAGACTCTTTGACAGCAGTGTCATTTCTTCCGCATGGATGGAGATCTCTCCGGTCATGGTACGGAAGATGAAGCCCTTCACGCCGTAGATATCGCCGATATCGGACTTCTTGAACTCACCGTAGGAATCTTCGCCCAGCGCATCCTTGGATGCATAAACCTGGATATCGCCCTTTAAGTCTCTGAGGTTGCAGAAGCTTGCCTTACCCATGACGCGCTTGAACATCAGTCTGCCGGCAATGCTGACATGGATGGGCTGAGCGTCCATGATGGCACGTCTCTCGTTATAGTCCTCTTTCTTGGCTGCTCTGGCAGCTTCTTCGTCCATGCCCTCGGTGTTTACGGGAGCGCGGCCTGCAAGGAGCTTTGCTTCGTGCTCTTCATAAAGGCGCTTTACCTCATCGCTGTGATGGGTCTGGTCATATTTGGTGATCACAAAGGGATCTTTTCCTGCTTCCTGCAGGCCGGCCAGTTTTTCTCTTCTGACCTTTAAAAGCTGGTTTAAGTCCTGTTCGGGCTGGGTTCCCTTCTGGTTCTGCTGATTTTCTGCCATGTTTTTTCCTTTCCTTATCTATCCGGACTGCGCATAAATTAATATCCCGCAGCATCGCTGCGGGATACAGTTGATTCGATCATACAGCTAACTTACAGAAGCTTCAGGATCTTATATTTGATCACACCTGCAGGTGCGTTCACGGATACGGTCTTACCAACCTTGGAGCCGATCAGGGCTTTTCCGAGAGGAGACTCGTTGGAGATCTTTCCTGCATCTGTATTGGCTTCGTTGGAACCAACGATACGGTATTCCATTTCTTCTTTGAATTCCACATCGAGAACGCGGACCTTGCTGCCCAGACGTACCACGTCTTTGGTCTCTGCTTCGTTTTCGTCGATGATCTCAACGTTGGTCAGCAGCTTTTCCAGCTCTTCGATACGGCCTTCCATCTTACGCTGCTCGTCCTTGGCTGCCTGATACTCGGCGTTCTCGGACAAGTCGCCCTGTGCTCTTGCTTCTTTGATGGCTTCAGCGATCTCTTTACGTTTGGTAGATTTGAGGAACTCCAGCTCGTCCTCAAGGGCTTTATAGCTTTCCGCGGTTAATACGGTCTTGTTGTTTTCTTCCATGTCTGCACCTCTCAATAATCGGCACAATGCCATTTTCTTAACTTTGCTATTTTACTCGTTTTCCCTGTATCTGTCAACCACGCAGTCCCTTGCCTTAAGCGCCTGCGCTCTTTTCAAGAAAACGCTTCATGCAGTCTTCCATCTCCTGCAGGGTCTGAAGCTGATTGACTTCTCCCCGGAACCTTGCGGATCCCGGGTATCCGAAGGTGTACCAGGCGATGTGCTTTCTCATCTCCCGGATGGCGGTGTACTCGCCCTTATACTCTGTGAGCATCCGTCCGTGGCGGATGACCATCTCCGTCAACTCTTCCACAGAAGGTCGCTCAAGTTTTTCTCCCGAATTTAGATAGTGGCGGATCTGTTTAAAGATCCAGGGATTTCCCTGGGCGGCTCTTGCCACCATGATGCCGTCCACCTTTGTTTCGTTGAACATGGCCTCTGCCTTTTCCGGAGAGTCCACGTCGCCGTTTCCGATGACGGGGATGGACACCGCTTCTTTTACCTTCGCGATGATCTCCCAGTCAGCTTTTCCGCTGTAGAACTGTTCTCTGGTCCTGCCGTGGACGGTGATTGCCTTTGCCCCCGCATCCTCCAGGTACTTGGCCACTTCCACGGCATTTACATGGTCCTCGTCAAAGCCTTTGCGGATCTTCACCGTGACGGGCTTTTTTGTGTGGGACACCAGGCTCTTTACGATGTCGGCCGCAAGCTTCGGATCCTTCATCAGCGCCGAGCCCTCGTGGTTATTGACCACCTTAGGGACCGGGCAGCCCATGTTGACGTCAAGGATATCAAAGGGTTCCTTCTCGATCTTTGCCGCCATCAGTCCCATGATCTCGGGATCGGAGCCAAAAAGCTGAAGGCTTACGGGGCCCTCCTCGGGATGGATCTGCATGAGCTCCTTGGTGTTCCTGTTGTTATAGTAGATCGCTTTTGCGGAGATCATCTCCATGCACACAAGGTCCGCACCCTGTTCTTTGCACAGGAGGCGGAAGGGTAGGTCAGTCACCCCTGCCATGGGCCCTAAGATCACGGGCTTATGAAATTCGATCTCGCCGATGCGAAAGGTCTCTTGCATGTTATCCTCGGTTTTTCTCGTAGATCAGTCGCAGTCCATCCAGAGTCAGCTGTCTGTCATACACATCGATGAGCTTTGTTTCTCCCGATACGATGCTGCCAAGTCCTCCGGTGGACACGACTTTCATGTTGGTCAGGCCGCTTTCTTTGCGGACCTGATTGATGATGTACTCGGTCTGGCCGATCTGGCCGTACACAAGACCTGCCTGCATGGAGGTGATGGTGTCCGTTGCAAGGATGGTCCTCGGTTTCACGATCTCGATCTCCGGCAGCTTTGCGGTATCTTCCCAAAGTGCCTTGGCGGAGATACGGATACCGGGAGCGGTGATGCCCACGGAGAATACGCCGTCTTCGGAGATCAGGTCGTAGGTTGTGGCGGTTCCAAAGTCGATCACAAGGACGGGGCCGCCGTATTTCACATAAGCTCCCACCGCGTCCACGATACGGTCCGCTCCCACTTCCGCGGGGTTTGCGGTGGCAATGCGGATGCCGGTCTTGATACCGGGGCCCACCACCAGGGGATTGATGTTCAGGTACCGTTTGATGGCTCCGGAAAGGGAGTGCATCACATTGGGTACCACGCTGGCGATGATGGCACCTTTTACGTCTTCGATATGGATGTTGTTGCGCTCCAACAGGTAGGAGATCTGTACGCCGTATTCATCACTGGTGCGAAGCTGCTTCGTGATCATGCGGAACGTTCCCACAAGCGCCTCTCCGTCGTAGATACCGAAGGTGATATTGGTATTTCCTACATCGATTACAATGATCATTCTTCTTCCCCCTCTTCACCGTTTTCCATGGCTTCCCATTCCGCCATGACGTCGTCAATATTCTCATGCAGGATAAAGATCCTGTAGTACAGGCTCAGCTGAGATAACAGTTCCTGTCTGTTCCTGCGGATCTTGCTGATGAGGAGTCCGCTGGAGATCTCATCGTAGAGGTAATCATCCTCTGCTGCCTCAGTCTCGATGGATAAGGATCCGTCTTCCTCGAAGATAAAGGTGATGACGCCCCCCACTTCCTCCGTAAAGAGGACGCAGACGATATGGATCTCGTCCTGGATGGATTTCGGGATCTTTCCGAATAAAGGATTGAAATAGTACTTCTGCTCGTAGGCATTGGCCCCGCAGAGCACGATCCTGCCATCCGGCATCTTTCCGATATCCTGTCCTTTTTTGTCTTTGCTCATGTTTCTCCCCTTGTTTATGTATAACCGTAAAGGCCTCTCACGGAAACCTCCCCGGCATTTACTCTCACTGTTTCTCCGTCCTCTTTCTCAACGAGGAGATTGCCCGCCTCATCGATACCGCGGCAGATCCCCTCATAGGGAGCGGTATCAAGGACCCGGACTGCCCGGTCTTTATTCACCAGCAGTGTTTCATATTGTTCCTTTAGCCCCGACAGATCCAGAGTTTTGACAAACGTGTCATAATTTTGCTCAAAGCGCGTAAGGACTGCTGCCACGATCTCACTCCGGCTCACAGTCTCTCCTGTTTCCACTTTCAGGCTCGTCACAATATCCCGGATCTCCTCCGGAAAATCCGTCACTTCCGAATTGACATTGATCCCGATGCCGATGACAACGTACTGGATAAAATCCGGCTCCGCACTCATCTCCGTAAGGATCCCCGTGGCTTTCTTCGTACCGATGACGGTATCATTGGGCCATTTGATCCCGGTCTGAAGTCCCGTGACTTCCCGGATCCCTTCCGCCACCGCAAGTCCCATGACCAGGGTCAGCTGCGATGCTTTCTCCGGTGGGAACTTAGGCTTTAAGATCAGCGTCATGGCGATGTTGACGCCCTTGGGGGAGGACCACTCGTGGCC
Organism: Lachnospiraceae bacterium; assembly: GCA_017477805.1. GTDB lineage: Bacteria > Bacillota > Clostridia > Lachnospirales > Lachnospiraceae > SIG336. The sequence continues at coordinate 3,194 of JAFUUM010000082.1, read as the reverse complement.
TCTTCGCCCTCTGCCCCCTGTCTGGTTATCCGTGATCACCAATGTCCCGTGAGGATCCCCGGCTTCCGCATAGCGCTTGGCATCGGTGTTCGTGGATCCCGTTTCGGGAAAAAAGTGGACCTTACAGCCGGCCCACTTCGTATGCAGTCTTTTTTTGATGTCGTTTTCTTCCACCGTATCCGGCTGATCCACCAGCAGATAGCCGCGATTTTGCGCGGCATCGAACCGGTAGCCTTTTTCTTTCAAGGCTTTTACGGCCTTCCAGACGGCAGTACGGGAGACCCCGAAGCGGTCACAGAGTTCCTGACCGGATACGTAGTCCCCCCGTTCTTCCATGGTCTTCAGGATCTTCTCCGGAAGGCCTTCTTTTTTCTTTTCTTCCATGTTTGCTGTTGCCTTTGCCCTGCAGGCGTTTTACTGAAGTTCCAATCCCAGGGTTGCGGCCATGATGGCCTTGATACTGTGCATCCTGTTCTCCGCCTCATCGAAAACGATGGACTGGGTGGACTCGAAGACTTCGTCCGTCACTTCCAGGTCGGTAAAGCCGAACTTTTCGCCCTGCTTTTTACCGACTTCCGTTTTCAGATCGTGGAATGCGGGGAGGCAGTGCATGAAGACAGCCTGTTCTCCTGCATATTCCATTACTTTTGCGGTAACTTTATAAGGAGTTAACGCTTTGATGCGCTCTTCCCAGGCTTCGTCGGGCTCGCCCATGGATACCCAAACGTCGGTGTAGATCACATCCGCGCCTCTGGTGGCAGTTTCCACGTCTTCTTCCAGGTTTACGCTGCCACCGGTTTTGGCCGCAATGTCTCGGCAGGTTTTCACCAGTGCCGCATCCGGGAAGAATTCTTTGGTGGTGCAGGCGGTAAAGTGCATACCCATCTTCGCGCAGGCCACCATCAGGGAATTGCCCATGTTGTACCGGGCATCACCCATGTACGTCAGTTTTACCCCCTGTAACTGGCCAAACCGTTCTTTGATGGTCAGCAGGTCGGCGATCATCTGGGTGGGGTGGAATTCGTTGGTCAGGCCGTTCCATACGGGAACGCCGGAGTACTTGGCCAGTTCCTCAACGATGCTCTGACCATAGCCTCTGTATTCGATACCGTCGTACATCCGTCCAAGGACTCTTGCGGTGTCGGCGATGCTTTCTTTTTTCCCGATCTGAGAACTGTCGGGTTCAAGGTAGGTGCATCCCATGCCAAGGTCATAAGCTGCCACCTCAAAGGAACATCTGGTCCTGGTGGAGGTCTTTTCAAAGATCATGGCAATGTTCTTTCCCCTGAAGAAATCGTGGGGGATGCCGTTGCGCTTCATCCATTTTAATTTCCCTGCCAGATCCACCAGGTACATGATCTCTTCTGGTGTGAAATCCAGCAGTTTCAAAAAACTCCTGCCTGCTAAGTTCATTTTCTTGTCTCCTCGTTTTGTTTTCCTCGTGGTGCGTTCCTCTTCGCACGCGATTTACAGCATTTCGTTCAAATGAAGGTTGTCCTGAATACTGCGAGTTGCTGCAGAAGCTTCCTTGCCGCCTCTGCCGTTATCATCACAGCAGTCATCAGCAGCTTTCGCAGCTGCGGGCTTCGGGGTCTTGTCGATGGCGGTTGCATCACCGATGCCTAGGGACTCGCCGATGACGCCAAGGGTGGACACCACACCGGTAAGGTCCGTAGGCATGTAGATCTTGGTGGCTCTGCCGTCGGATACGGTCTTTAACGCTTCCATACCCTTTAATTTCAGTACAGGTTCGCTGATGTTGGCATCACGCAGCATCTTCAAACCTTCTGCCTCTGCCTCGTACACCATACGGATGGAGCGTGCACGACCTTCAGCCAGTGCGATCTGCGCATCTCTCTCAGCCTCGGCGGCAAGGATTTTAGCCTTCTTATCACCCTCTGCGCGGCTGACAACAGCTTCCTGGTGAGCCTTAGCTTCCAGCACGGTCTGACGACGCTCACGCTCGGCTCTCATCTGCTTGGTCATAACCTCTTCAATCTCTTTCGGAGGCTGGATATTCTTCAGTTCCACACGGGTAACTTTGATACCCCAGTTATCGGTAGCATCATCCAGGACCGCTTCCAGTCTCTGGTTGATCTGGTCACGGCTTGTCAGGGTCTGGTCCAGTTCCAGCTCACCGATGATATTTCTCAGGGTTGTTGCTGCAAGGTTCTGCAGACCGGCAATGGGATTTTCTACGCCGTAGGTGTAAAGTCTGGGATCAAATACTCTTTCAAATACCACGCTGTCGATGAGCATGGTAACGTTATCTTTGGTGATCACGGGCTGGGGCGGGAAATCCAGCACCTGTTCCTTTAAGGAGATCTTTTTAACGATCCGGTCCACCACGGGTATCTTCATATGAAGACCTGCCTCCCAGGTGGTCTTATATCGTCCGAAGGATTCAAGGACATAAGCATATCCCTGGGGAACGATACGAATGTTGGCGATCAGCAGCCAGATAAGTAATACGGCAAGAACGATCAAAAAGTATTCCATGTGCACATCTCCTCTCTGTAAATACGCCTTTTCGGCACCCTTTCAGTATATCAATCCCGCTATAAAGATGCAAACAGGGCACCGGCTGATGCCGATGCCCCGAAAGTGCTTATCAATATGTATTTTTCTTAGTGGAACACGTGAGCTCCGATCACCGGACCGGGAGTTCCGTTGACTCTTCTGAAGTAATGGCATCCGCCGGTGGGATCAACACCGAACCATGCTTCCAGTGCCGCCTGCATGCAGCTCTGTTTTACCTTGCCGGAGGCAATGGCATCATACAGCTTGTATGCGGGGGAGAACTGTCCGGGCGCAAAGATCACATCATGGATGGTGTTGGGGAAATAGGGGCTCTTTACGCGGTTCATAACCACTGCGCCTACTGCTACCTGACCAACATATTCCTGGTTTCCGGACTCTAAGTAAATGATCGCTGCCAGTTCTGCGATCTCCTGACTGTGCGCCAGGATCTCCAGCTGACGCTGATACTCTGCTTCCGCTTCGGCTGCAAGTCTTGCAGCTTCTTCCGCAGCCGCTCTTGCAGCTGCCTGCTCTTCTTCGTAAATTGCAATGATCGCTTCGTCGTGTCCGATGAATTCCTGATATACATATCCGGTGATATCGCAACTGGTTACCTTTGTGTAGATCTCGTCGTCTTCAACAACAAAAGCGACATAATCTTTGGGAACAACTCC
>JAFUUM010000081.1 GCA_017477805.1 Lachnospiraceae bacterium | reverse complement strand
CACTGCCGCCAAACTGGGGATGAAAACGGGGATCCTCTGCCATCTCGGCGCGGATGATGCCGGGGACATGATCACGGGTGCCCTGACCAGGTACGGTGTGGACACGTCTCATATCGTACGCTCCGCAGAGCATCCCACGCCTGTAACCACCATGTTCGTTAACGAGGATGGCACCAGAAAATCCATCACCAATCAGTCCCACCGCTATAACTTCCACCCGGAACAGTATGCTTCCGTGATCGGGAGTGCAAAGGCCGTGATCCTGGGTTCTCTCTTCCGTGCGCCCTTCGATGATCCGGAGATCATCCTGTCAGTCTTAAAAACTGAGACTGATGCAGGTGTCCTCATCTTCGGAGATACCAAACTTCCCAATTTCAGAAAGCTGACATTGGATGACTTGAAAGACGCCCTGCCGCTTTTGACCTTTATCACTCCCAACGAGGATGAGGCCAAGTACTATACCGGCAAGGAAGATCCCGAGGAAATGGCGGATGTGTTCTTACGTTACGAGATTCAAAACGTGGTGATCAAATTAGGTGCAAAAGGATGCCTCTTTAAGAATTCTAAAAAGACCATCAAACTTCCCGCTCTTCCCATCGATCCCGTGGATGCTACGGGCGCCGGGGACAGTTTTGTTGCCGCACTTGCTTCCGAGATTGTAAGCGGTGAGTCCATCGATAACGCCCTGAACACCGCCAATGCCTGCGGTGCCATCTGCACCACCGCTGTAGGCGCCATCACCGCCCTGAAAAACAAAGAACAGGTCGAAGCCTTTCTGAAAAAGTACGCCTGACCTGTTCCTTATTCCTGTCGTTAATATCTTCTGCGTCTGCGGTTTCTGAAGCAGTCCGGGCACACCGTAAAGCGGTAAGCCCAGTTCAGTCTCCGGCCGCAGTAAATGCAGGTTTTTAAACTTAAGTTCTGTCTGTCCAGGATCACAAAGATCTTATCCGAGATCTTTCGTTTTCCGTCCAGGATATCGGAGAGATCCTCTTCTCTTCCGAACATCCGCGTAAATGCATAAAGGAAATCATACACCGCGCTGCTGATCTCTAATTCCTGCAGCGCGTTTTCCGCTTCATCGTCCACGATGTCCGCGCCGTAGCGCCACATGGTGTCCTGCAGATCCGGCTCTTTTCCCCTGGAAACAAGAGAATAATACTCCTCAAACACATCGAAGATCTCTTTGTTGTCGGGATTCGTGGGGATCCGGATAAACTTCCTGACAAGGTCCCTGTCGTCCTTGATCTCCTCTAAGGCTTTCGCCACCTTGATCTTTTCGGAAATATCACCCTTATCGTAAAAATCGCTGGCCGGGATCCGGTTCCAGATCTCCAAAATGGATGAGATCTTTCCGTCCATGGACAAGAAGTCCTCGGGGATGGGGATCATTGCTTTTTTGATGGGCTGGAGTTCCGTATTTAACAGGGTCTTGATGAGATCAAAATCATAATAGGACGTTACATAGCCCGTATCGTAAAGGCCGTATCTGCCTGCTCTTCCGGCGATCTGTTTTACCTCCGAAGGTGTCAGGGTCCGCTCTTCCACGCCGTTGAACTTCACAGTCTGAAGGAAGATGATCCGGCGGATAGGCAGGTTCATGCCCATGCCGATGGCGTCTGTGGCCACAACCGCCTTTGTCTCCCCGGTAGCAAACTTGTAAGCCTCTCTGTGGCGCACTTCATAGGGCAGAGAACCGTAAATGATACTGCAGCTGATGTCCTTATTCTGAAGCTCTGCCGCAACGCTGTGGACATCTCTTCTGGAAAATACGATGAGGGCATCTCCCTCTTTCACATCCTCGGGGAAGTCAAAGACGGAGGCTTCTTCATCCATGACAAGAGGTGTTTTTCTCTCATGATATTCCACGTCGTAAGTATCGCCGCAAAAGCCGATGAGGCGGATCAGTGCTTCTTCCGCATCCCCGGATGCGCAGACGTGGATCACCGGGGACCTAAGTCCCATGATGGCGTTTGTCCAATAACCGCCCCGCTGGGTATCGGCGATCATCTGAGCTTCGTCGATCACCGCCATATCCCACTCTTCTTTGATGTTCAGCATCTCGATGGTGGCGGACTGATGGAAGGAACCGGGCATGAGGATCTGCTCTTCTCCCGTGATCATGGAACAGGGTACGCCCTCCCGGTTCATCTTTTCATATTGCTCATAGGCAAGAAGCCTTAAGGGGGCAAGATAAACACCGCTCTGCGCCTGCATCAGGTCTTCGATAGCCTGATAGGTCTTGCCGGAGTTGGTGGGGCCGATGTGCAGATGAAAATGACGTTTCATCTGTCTTGCCAGCGGATAAAGGACTGTATAGTCCTCCGGGGTTGCGGTCTCGATGTTCTCCAGGAGCATCTTCTCTGCACGAAGAGCATTCTTTAACCGCGATGTGGCCCGTTCATAATAGGAATTTGTAAACAGAGCATCTAAAACCAGCTGCTCCGAAAGGTTCTGTTTCAGATAGGAAAGTACAGGACGGGCATACCTGGGATCGCTGAAAAAGCGCACCATATACCGTCTGATGGCGTTTTTCTGTTCATCGTTTTCCGGATCAAAAGGAAAAGCCTCTTCTCCGGAGGCTTCTGCTTTTGCCTTATCAATCATGGCATCACAGACTCTTGCGGAGAGTCCCGGCACCATCTGGCGGATATATGCGATGTTCACCCGTCTGGAAACATATTTGCAGAACTTGTCGATGTTCTCGTGGGTGATCTCAAGATTTCTGTTATTACCGTATTCATCGGCTCCCGGTAGAAACACTCTGCCGTTTGACAGGGTATCCATCAGTGCATCCAAAGTTGCCTTATGGACGGTTTCCGGGTATCTGTCCCAGATAGATGCCATCCATTCCAGGGTCCTGTTTTTCCCGATGGAACTTCCTTTTTTCCGATGTCTTCTTTTATGGGTGTGGTTATTTCTTGCCATGGTTAAACTGAAGCGTCTTCAGGAACCTCCTTGTCGGTGACCACGCGGTTTCTTCCCGTGGCTTTTGCATAATACAGGGCCTTGTCGGCTCTTCTGACGGTGGCGCGGTAATCTCCCAGGTCATACTGGCTGACACCCACGGAAATGGTCACGGGGCAAACTCCGTTGTCCATCGTTTCCACCTTCTGACGGATCTCTTCACCGATGCGGACACCGGCCTGCAGATCCGCTCCCAATAAAAAGACCACAAACTCTTCTCCGCCCCAGCGGATCACAACATCCGCTTTCCGGATGCATTCTTTGATGGCATTCGCCAGCATGATAAGGATACGGTCACCTTCATCATGACCGTAGGTATCGTTCACTTCCTTGAACTTGTCCACGTCCATCATCAGAACGGTGACTTCTTCCGCATTTTCGCGACGGATGGTCTCGTTACCCGGGGTCACAAGGTCGTAGATCTTATTTCTGTTAAACACACCGGTCAGCTGGTCGGTGATGGCTTCTTTTTCGATCTGTTTCAGCACAAGATAATGATCCACATAGGAATTCTGCAGAACGATGAGCATCAGCGTCAGACCAAACCAGAGGGGTACTGCCAGGGAGATCATCAGATCAAAATGCTCATAATGGATCCACAGGTTGGAAATGACGATGTTCAGGATCACGCCTGCATGGAAAAGAACATGATACTCTATGGGAGTTGCAAGGCCTACCGCCAGAAAGGCGAAATGCATGATGATAAATCCTTCCCGCGCAAAATCACGGTTCGGCAGGTACCAGATGGCCCAGATGGTGCACCACATCACAAGATGCGGCAGCAGATAATAACAAATGGATCCGACGCGGTAGCTCTTGATCTTCCTCTGAAACAGGATGAGGAGAAGCATGGGCAAAAGGATGATAAACCGCGGAAGCAGTGTTTCCGTGGTGAAATACCCAAAGATCTGGCAGTCGGATACAAAATAAGTGGTTTCCATCATCGCGGTAAAGATCGCAGTAAAGAAACCCACTTTTTTATAATACTCAAACTTGGACTGATAGAATTCAGATCGTTCCGAATTCGATATTTTGTGCGTTAAAAACATGTGACACCCCCGTGTACTATATTGCCGATTCTAACATAAAATCAGTCGGATGTCTTTGATGTTTTTTGTTCTTTCTGAAGTGCAAAAAGATCAATACGAAGTCAAGCAGGTTTGAGACCATGTCTTTTCAAGTTCAAGCCAGACTTGAATTTCATCTTGAAAGTACAATCCCTGCTTGCTACCATATAAGCAGGTGATCCTTTACCATGTAGTTGTAAGAAAAACACAGGAAAAAGGAGGCGGCACATATGAGTTTAGGAGCAAACATCAAAGCGATCCGGGAAGCCAAGGGACAGACACAGGAAACTGTTGCGGAACAGATGGGTGTCAGTTTTCAGGCAGTCTCATCCTGGGAACGGGACGAATACAAGCCGGACGTTGATAAACTGATCAAACTCGCAGAACATTTCGGAGTTTCCGTGTCCAGGCTCGTGGAGGAAAAGTATGGGACCTTTAAGACCAAGGATGCGATCTATGACTGGGAGCATATGAAAACCTATGTGAAGGCCACCGCCAAGACATTAAAGCTTACAAACACCTTAAGTGCCGTGGACTATGCCGTGGAGGCCCATCAGGGACAGCACAGAAAGAATACGGATGTGCCCTACATCTATCATCCTCTGAACCTGGCCTGCCATGCTCTTTCCATGAACATCACGGAAGATGAAGTCCTTGCCGCCTGCCTCCTTCACGATGTGATCGAGGACTGCGGAAAAAAGAAGAATGATCTGCCGGTCAATGAAGAGACCAAAGAACTGGTAAGGCTCCTGACCCATGAAAAGACCACGGATACAAACCGGGATGAGATCATGACGGCTTACTTTAACGCTATCGCCAAAAACCCGAAAGCATCCCTGATCAAGTGCCTGGACCGCTGCAATAACCTGACCACCATGTCCTGGGGCCTGAAGCTGGACCGGATCTATCGCATGATCCACGAAACAGAGAAGTACTTCCCTGCCCTCCTGAACGTGCTCAAGAAAACACCGGAGTACAATAATGCGGCATGGCTGTTGCGGTATCAGATGGAGAGTATGCTGGATATTTATAAGAGGTTGGTGTAGGGGCTTTCATTTGGGGGCACTCCTTTGAGGTTTTGTGCCTTGAATGATTGAAAAAGGTTCGTTTAGTCACAGATTTAATGCTGTTTTTCTCAGAATTCTACAGCCATCATGGTTTCAGTGTGACTAGTGGATGATAAGGATTGCGTTTTAAGCACATATCCCATTCAACACCTGTGACTGATATGTAATGACCTCCTGTCAAGCGGATATTCAGGAAATCACCACAAACTTTCTTTAATTGTTTTCTGAAGGCATCCGGAAAGAGCCTCGGAGTATCAGTTCTCGGCATTGGCCACTCTGATATACGTGGATT
>JAFUUM010000080.1 GCA_017477805.1 Lachnospiraceae bacterium | reverse complement strand
ATGCCTTGAAATCAAAGGCCGCAGTTACCAGGAACGCCAGCAGTACCAGCACGGCAATAACTTTTCCCGCCTTCCGGATTTCTTTCCCAAAGGCCTTCAGATCCTTTAAACCTCCGGAAACCGAAATGGCAAGAAGATAGGCCACCACTGCGGTGGAAGGGTACAGATAGCGCTTGGCGATCATGGGCACCACCAGCTTCGATGCGGTAAGGACGATGACCAGTTCCAGAAGGATTGCGGTCACACCCATGATGATCATCCAGATCTCCACGGACCATTCGGTGGTCTTCGGTGTGCGGATCACGTAGTTTCCGGGTGTTGTCGCAGTCTTTTCGATCACGCCGCTCTCGACAATGAGCATGATAGCAGCACCCATCAGGAAGATCCCCAGTACGTAAGGAAACAGGTTTGCACTTCCAAAAAGAATATCCCGACACTCATTTGCCGGAGAATTGGCGGTCATCCACCAGTTGCCGGAATGCTCTTTGAATTTATAGAGCACCTCTCCCAGCCAGGGCAGATACCCGATAAAGAACAGCACCATGGCGGCGATGCCCTTCAGGAAGGTCTTTCCCCCAAAACGGATCTGAGAGATCACCATGCTGAGGAACAACAGGATCCCGCCCAGCATCAACGCATAATAGTGAGAGTACGCACCCCCCAGGGCAAAGATCACCGCGGGGATGTAGTAAACAAACTTATTCTCCCGAAGGAAAAGATCCAGTGAATACAGGCAGAACAGGATCATGGTGAAGGCCATCTCGTACATCCTGACTTCCTGTACATACTCGGCACAGGACCGGGCAAAGCCCGCAAAGATGATCAAAAATGCCGCAGGCAGTTTGCCGTAGCGCTTCCGGAAGATCGTGAGCGCAAAAACGATCACTGCAAAAAACCAGATATAGGATGCAAAATGCAGGGTCCAGCCCTTTAATCCCATGATATCCGTACAGATCTTCAGCCAGAAATAATAAAGGGGCGGATGGGAATCCAGAAAATGCTCGATCTGCAAAATGTCCGCAAAGGAATGTCCCCGAACCGTGGTTGCGGAATAGGCCTCATCTCCCCAGAGCACGTTATCAAAGGTCAGGGTAAACTGCAGGATCAGGATCAGTGCTGCCAGCAGATATAAAAGATAAGGTGAGATCTTTCGAAAGAACCGGTAGATCTTATTTTGCTCCAGATCGTTCCGGTCTACGCTGATCCGGCCCGCCAGATGTTTCCGGTAGGTTTCATATAAGACAACAGCCGCAGCAAAGACTACGACGATATTTGCAATGAGTTTCATGTTTTATTCCTCTGTTTCTTTTTTGCGAATGCTTTTCAGCCACACCGGGAGCAGGATCATTATGATGCCAAAAAGTGCTCCGGCGCTGTCCAAAACCATATCCGATGCTTTGCATGCCCTTCCGGGCACAAAAAACTGATGGGTCTCGTCGCTGACGGCGTAGAGTATGCACCATAAAAGGCTGACCCAAAAGAGCCGGCCCTTCAAACGTTTGCTCTGTCCCATGGCCCAAACCGTCAGCACGCCGAGAATCGTGTACTCCAGAAAGTGCGCCGACTTTCGGACGAAGAAATCGATGCTCTCCGCCATCTTCAGCTGTGCTTCCGAGGGCATGTCGCGATAGCCACTGACAAAAACACTGCAGAGCATCTTGCCCACACGGTTTGACTGGACCGTGGACTGGGTCGCCGTCTTTGCAGAGTATGCAAAGATCACCGACATCCACAGGATCCACAACAGCACCGGGATCCATTTTTTCCATTTTAAGTCCATAGCGATTTTAGACATGACATGAGTATAGCACACCGCCCTGGGACTGTCGAAACATAGTCTCCGTGATCCCCCGGTAATCCGCGGCAGTACGGCACTTTTTCAACTTATCCAGCTGCTTTTCGCAGTCCGGGAAACTGCTTCCCAAATGGAACCAGATCTCCTTCATCTTAAAGAGCACGTCCCGCTCTCCCGACAGGATCTCGCTGTAGGCATCCCAAAGATCCGTGACAAAATCCCGGATGCGGTTTTTGTCTTCGGCCGCCCCTTCCGCTTTCCGCTCCTCTTCCGCTTTCTGACCCTCTCCCGCTTTGATCTTCTCTGCCAAAAGGGGATCCGCCAGAAGACCTCTTCCGATCATCAGATGTTCCGTATCCGGATAGGCCGTCAGGATCTTTCCCGCATCCTCTACAGTCCGGATGTCTCCGTTAAATGCCACGGGACAAGGGAGGTGCTTTTTCATTGCTTCAAAGCCCTGCAGGCTTAAGGGGCGGTTATAGAAATCCTCCCTCACCCGGGGATGGATGATGACTTCGGAAATCGGATACTTCCCGTAGATCTCTCCCAGTCTCTCCGCCTCCCCGGGATCCGCAAAACCGATGCGGGTCTTAACGGAGAGCTTCGGAAGATCCTGCTCCCGAAAGATCCCATCCAGAAACCGGTCCAGCAGATCCGGATCCGCCAGCATACCGGATCCCTTTTTCTTTGTCACCACCGTGGCCGCCGGGCAGCCGAGATTGAGGTTCACTTCTTCATATCCCGCATCCGCCAAAAGCCTTGCCGCCCAGATGACATGCTCCGCCTTGGCCGCCATGACCTGGGGCACCAGCAGGGGATCAAAAGGGGTGTACTCCCGGGTCTCCCGCTTTTTAAAGCAGCCGGTCTGCGTGGCCGCCAAAAAGGGGGTGTAATAACGATCCACCCCCGTGAAATGCTCTTTATATACCCGCCGGAATGTGGCGGTTGTCACGCCCTCCATGGGCGCAAAGCTGATCATCATGCAGTATCTTCCTTTTACTCCAACTGCTGTTTCACAAAGCTCATGATGCGATCTTTGGTGGCGATCTTTAACAGATATCCGTTGGGACGAAGTCCCATCATTCTCCCCAATTCTTCCTTTTCTTCCGTCCCGGTCAGGAATACGACCTGGAGACCTTTCATCTCCGGATCCGACCTCAACTTTTCGAGGACCTCTGCGCCATCCATTTCCGGCATCTCATAATCTAACAGGATGAGGTCCACTTTTTTCATGGACAGGAACCGAAGTGCCTGAGAACCGGAGGATACCACGTCCACATGGTACTTCTCCAGCAGCCAATTCTTCACCTGGGCGGCGTATACGGCATCGTCATCCACGATCAGGATCCGCTTTTGTGTATCTGTTTCCATATTCATTCTTTTCGACTTTCTTGATTTTGCCTCTGCTCGGCGTATTGCGCCGTTAGACGGCCTAAAAACATCATATCACACCTGAGACCAAAAAGGCAGAGTGAGAATGATTGAATCTTTCACGCCAATCTGCTAAAATCACGCGATAAAGAAGATTTTTCAATAGATCTTGAAAAGGAAACGATGATGAAACCTACGGATAAAACAAATGTCATGCGCGTTCTCGACAGCAAAAAGATCGCCTACGAAAGCCATTCCTACGATCCCGATCCCACCCTGACCGGGGCCGTGATCGCGGCAACCCTTGGGGAAACTCCCGAAAAAGTTTTTAAAACCTTGGTGACCCAGGGAAAGTCCGGTGCTTACTACGTCTTTGCCATCCCCGTGGAAGCAGAACTGGATCTCAAAAAGGCAGCCAAAGCCTCCGGCGAGAAGGCAGTCAGCATGTTAAAACAAAAGGACCTGCTGCCCCTTACGGGCTATGTCCACGGCGGCTGCTCTCCCATCGGCATGAAGAAAGCCTTCCCCACGTTTTTGCATGAGACCGCAGGCACCTTTGAACGGATCTTTGTCAGTGCCGGCAAGGTAGGCTTTCAGATCGAGCTGGCGCCTTCGGACCTGATGGCCGTTTCTTCCGCGAAGCTGGCGGACCTGGTTGTTTGACCTCTTGTTACACGCATCGTTCTTCACGCCCCTTTCCATGCGGAAGGGGCTTTTTTTGCAGAAAAGCCCCGGTTTTAAAAAGCAATAGACAAATCGGCCGGATTGTATATGAAGCCGGAACACGGCTTGTTGTCTGACAATTCCATTTGCCTCCGTTCAAAATACAATAAAGGTAAGGGGAAATGTTTTATCAAATATCGGAGGGTAATTATGGGAAAGATCATTCAACAGGTAACACATCATGCCGAACGAAAAGCCGTCTCGACGATGGTGGATAGTTTTCTGAAGCATCTCGATAAGTCGGAGAACCGGCAGGAAACCTACTTAAAGATCGTGGATATGGCCGGAAAATTCTACGGAAAAGCTGCCACTCAGGATAAACTCGACCGGGTACGCAGTGCCATCAAAGATCCAAATAACAGATGGTTCCACTATATCGATAAGATCGTGGCCGAATCGGATCCGAATTACGTAAAAACGATGATGCTGAATCTCGGATACGAGTCCTTTTTACGCGGCACCAAAAAGATCCGCAAAAATCGTCAAAAATATCATTGCAATATTCCCTGGCTGATCCTGTTCGATCCGACTTCAGCCTGCAACATGCACTGCGTCGGCTGCTGGTCCGGTACCTACGGACACAAGAACAACCTGTCCTTTGAGGACATGGACAAGATCGTAACACAGGGAAAGGCGTTAGGCGTTCATCTGTACATGATGACCGGCGGAGAGCCGATGGTGCGCAAAGCAGATATCCTGAAGCTCTGCGAGAAGCACAACGACTGTTTCTTTGCCGCTTACACCAATTCCACACTGATCGATGAAGACCTGTGTAAGGAAGTGGTCCGCCTCGGCAACCTGACCTTTATGCTGTCGATCGAGGGTTCCCCCGACACCAACGATGCAAGAAGAGGTGACGGGCATTACGCTGCGGTCATGAAGGCCATGGATCTTCTGAAAAAATACGGGATCATCTTCGGGACCTCCATCTGCTACACAAGAGCCAACATCGAAGCCGTTACCTCTGACGAATTTTTGAAAATGATCTCCGATAAGGGCGCAAGATTTGGCTTCTATTTCCACTTCATGCCGGTCGGAAACAACGCGGTTCCGGAATTAATGCCTACGGTCGAACAACGGAAAAAGATGATCGATCGGATCCGCTATGTCAGATCCGATGCATGTGACATTGATTTCTTCCCGATGGATTTCCAGAACGACGGTGAATTCGTTGGCGGCTGTATTGCCGGCGGGCGGAACTACTTCCACATCAATTCCCGCGGAGATGCCGAGCCCTGTGTATTTATCCATTTCTCGGATCGGAATATCCACGAGCATTCCATCCTGGAAATGCTGCAGAGCCCTCTGTGTAAGAAATACCATGAGGGACAGCCGTTTAACCGCAATCACCTGCGTCCCTGTCCGATGCTGGAAAACCCGGAGATGCTTCGTCAGATCATTCGCGAGACCGGTGCCAAAGGGACCAACGAAGAATCGGAAGAAAGCGTCGAGCACTTATGTGCAAAATGCGATGCTTACGCCAAAGAATGGGCTCCTGTGGCAGATGAGATCTGGGCTTCCTGCCCCCACAAGAAACTGCCCTATGAGAACTATACAGCTGAAAAACGTGAGCACCCTGAACTTGCCGGGTTCGAACATGCGGAAAGAAAAAATGAAGGTGTACCCCAAAAGAAGATCGGCTGATGACCTTCTTTTGCGGGAAGCCAAAGAAATAAGCCCCGAGCTGCTGCTCGGGGCTTTTGTTGTTCTATACGGATTTTCAACAGTTGCCGGTGTATACGTAACGCAGTTTCTCCGCAGCAACATCCCGGAGATGATAGATCGTCTCCACGGGCGTTGCCGGCCTGTCCGTCATATGAAATCGCGGGAAAAAGCGGGAAATGT
>JAFUUM010000079.1 GCA_017477805.1 Lachnospiraceae bacterium | reverse complement strand
GTATTCGCCAACTACGCTTAAGAAAGATAAGAACAAGATGTATAAGCAGGAAGATGGGTACATCCGAATTCGAGATGGACATATCGAAAGAATCCGAATGATATCCGAGAAAAATGGACTATTCAGCGTGCAAAACGCTTGACAGGGAGGAAACCGGAAGTATGCTTTCACAGACAGACAGGATACCGACGCATAAGTTAGTCAGAAAACTTCCTGAATGGGCAAGGATTGTCCGGAAGATTAATGACATAGAAATATATAATATGGATATTTTAGAGAATATCCGGTCGTGGACGCAATCCATCCCGAATGTTGCAGCGATCGACTATTATGGGACCGTTATCACTTTTGGAGAATTGCCGGAAGTGGTCAGGTGGTATGCTAACGGACTTAAGTCGATCGGTGTTTGTTCCGGGGATGTTGTTACATTGTGCCTGCCGGTTTCGGTAGAAAACAACGTTTTGCTCTTTGCACTGAACAAACTTGGCTGTATTCAGAATAGCCCGAATTTTCTGTTCCTTCGGAATGATTTTCGTACGTATACGGAAGCAAAATCGTCGCATACGATCATTGTACTGGATGCATATCTACCCTTTATTATTGATCGCCTGGAAGAGTGTCACATCAAAAACGTAGTTGTCACAAACCTGTCTTATTATCTGCCGGAGGATAAAAAGGCACGTTTTTCCAGTACGGAAGATCTCCCTGAAAAACTTAAGGAAGTATTTGATAACAAAGAAAAACAGGAAGAATGTCTGGAAAAGATCAGCTCATTAAGTAATGTACGGTTTTTCAAGATTGAAGATTTGATAGAAACGGGACGTCAAAGCAGCGAACCGTTGCCGACGGGGCCTGTGGACATAGATAGAGACGTAAGCTACTCATACACGAGTGGAACGACCGGAGCCCCTAAATGCATTGTTTATAAAGAAATATCTGCAAATGCACTGATTGAGTTACATAAAGGGATCAACACGAAGGATTACGTTGGCGATCGTTGCTTTCAGTCGATACCGCTTACGCATGCGACCGGAGAGCGGTTCTGCGGATATTTGCAGCTGGCCAGAGGAAAAACAATGGTTCCGATACCCATTTACAACAAAGATTCTTTTGGAAAGGATCTTATGGAATCAAAGTGCAATTGGGTAACCGTGGCACCGAGTTTCTATTTGGCGGGAGTAGCGCAGGGACTAATCTCACCAGAGGCATTCAGATTTGTTACCAGGCCTTGCTCGGGCGGCGAACCGGTAACGAAAAGTAATGTGATCCTTATAGATAAATGGTTAGAAATGAATGGATGTGAGGTTCGGCTTTCGATTGGCGGTGGAGCCGCAGAGGATGGCTCAAGTACTATCACTAGTTACTTCATGAATGAAAAAACAAAAACAAATGAAACGGGGTTCCCTGTTGAACCTGGCATCAGAGCGAAAGTGGTTGATGAGAAAGGAAATGATCTGCCCAAAGGAAAACGAGGATTCTTTCATGTCTCGAGTCCTGGGGCTGCGGATCGGTATTTGAATGATCAGGAGGCTACCGCACAAAGGTGGTATGTTGACAAAGATGGGATCAGATGGGGAATACGGGAGATATTGCGGTTCAAAATCAAGATGGCTCGTTCAGTATTCTTGGAAGAGCGTCTGATTCCTGCCATGATGAGAACGGGAATCTGATCTATCTCTTTGATATTGAGTATTCTTTGGAAGCAAACGATCCGATCATCGAATGGGAGATAACGGCGCATGAAACGGATACTGGAACATTTATTGTCGGTCAGGTTGTTCCAAAGGAAGAATACAAAGCGGATCAGGAGAAGATCATAAGTAATATCTGTAGTAAGTTTGGTTTGGATT
The DNA here is from genome assembly GCA_017477805.1 of Lachnospiraceae bacterium. Lineage (GTDB taxonomy): Bacteria > Bacillota > Clostridia > Lachnospirales > Lachnospiraceae > SIG336. Next base: position 2,208 of record JAFUUM010000079.1, on the reverse strand, counting down.
CCATAAAAGTCTATGATCGTTTCGAATCAAGTGAGGTAACCGGTAAAAGAGATTATCAGCGCTTGAAGCAGGATAAAGACGGTTATTTGCGGGTTTCTGAGGGACATTTGCAGAGCGTTTCATACGCAAATCATCATAGAACGGTAAAAGTAGTATAAGGTTGACATGAACAAAACGGGGGGGAAGACATTTTGACAGACAGACAGACAGACAGAGCACGAACTGACGGGTTATCCGTCCATTGATAGGCCGTGGCTGAAGTATTATAGGCCGGAAGTTGTGAATGCTCCGTTACCAAAGGCTACGCTATACGAGTACCTTTGGGAGAACAATAAAGATTATCTTCATGGTACTGCATTAAAGTATTTCGGTAAATGCATTACTTATGGAACGTTATTTGAAAAGAGTAAAAAGGCGGCAAATGCTTTCCTTAATATGGGCATTAAACAGGGTGATATTGTAACGATCATGTCCATGCAAACACCGGAAACCATATACACGATCTATGGTTTGAATTATATAGGGGCTGTGTCAAATCTCGTATACATGACGCTAACGGAAAATGAGATTCTTGATACGATCGAAACGACCGCTTCAAAAGCCTTGTTTGTGATGGAGCCAGTGCTCGATAAGGTGGAAAAGGTTTGTGACAAGATAACTGTTCCGGTTGTAGTTCTTCCAGTTTCCGGTACGATGCCGTTTTACATGCGGGCTTTGTATAATCTGAAAAATGGCAGGCAATCAAAGAATGCATGGATGCCATTCAAGGATTTTCTATCCAAAGTGTCTTCTGATGTGGTTCCGGTGCAGTTCAAAGAACATGATTCTATGGCTGTCATTGTTTATACAAGCGGAACAACTGGCGAACCCAAAGGAGTTTGTTTAAGTAATGATGGCATAAATGCTCTGGTGTACCAGGATATGAATGGCCTGGTCGAGTTTGAAAGAGGAAAGGAATGTTTGTTCCTTTTACCGCCGTTTGTTGGATTTGGGATTACAAATCTTCATATGATTTTGTGTGGCGGAGTAACACTGATCCTGCAGATCGTACATGAGCCGGAAGCGATCGTTACTGCGTTCTTTAGAACAAAACCATATTGCTTTCTTACCGGACCGGTTCTTATGGATGAGATTTCCGCACATGAACCGGGAAAACTACAGAATGTAAGATATTTTATCGGAGGGGGCGGTAGTATAACTTCTGCGCAGGAAGAGAGAATCAACACTCTTCTGAAAAAGAGCGGTTCCTCAGCAAGATATTCAAACGGTTATGGAATGACAGAAGCAGGATCCGTTCTTTGCTACAACATAAATGAAGTTTATAAAGCCGGAAGTGTTGGGATCCCGTTCTTAAAGACAACTGTAAAGGTTGTTGATGATGATGGGAATGAACTGCCATACGGAAAGACCGGAGAGTTGTTATTTGATGGTGACAGTTTGATGATGGGCTATTTTGACAATACTTCCGCAACGGAGGAAGTGATTGTTTATGATGAGAAAGGAAAACGATGGCTTAAGACCGGAGATCTTGGATATGTTGATGAAGATGGGTTTGTTTTCCTCGAGGGTAGAAAAAAGCGTATTTATATTACGATGCTGGAAGATGGATACGTTTATAAGCTTTTCCCGCAGCGCATCGAGGAACTGATTTCTGCGTTAAATGGCATAAATGCATGCGGCGTAGTCGTTCGGAAAGATGAGAAGCGTATTAACGAGCCTGTTTTATTCGCTTCGATTGAAAACTATGAAGAGAGCAATGTGGAGGCAAAGACGGAAGAGATCAAGCAGGCAGCAGGGGATGGATTACCACGGCATATGAGACCGGTTGAGATCAAAATCATAAAGAAAATGCCAATGACAGCGTCGGGAAAGATCGATTATAGGTAAGCGCTCAATTTTTCGCCGGGTTCTCTAAACCTGCCTGGAACCTTCATAATGGATCTGAACTATTGACCTACATTTCAGTATGACTACAGTATTACAAGGTTTTACTTCGAATACCATTTTTGTAGTCAAACGGAGGTGACTATGTCTGATCAGCGAAGATCCCTTGATGAATGGTACGAACTTATCACCAGGTGCCGCCAAAGCGGCCTGACAGATGCCAACTGGTGTTATCAGAACGGTATCTGTCGTCAGTCCTTTTATACAGCTATCAAAAGACTACGCCAACGGTCTGTAGACATACCAAAACGTAGTTCAATTGAT
>JAFUUM010000078.1 GCA_017477805.1 Lachnospiraceae bacterium | reverse complement strand
TGGCAGGTCTTGTAGCGATCACTGCTCCCTGTGACGTTACCGACTGTGCAGGTGCAGCCATTATCGGTGTTGTAGCAGGTCTCCTGGTCGTATTCGGCGTTTGGTTCAACGATCACGTAACTCACATCGACGATCCCGTTGGTGCGGTTGCTGTTCACATGTTCAACGGTATCTGGGGTACCCTGGCAGTTGGTCTGTTTGCAACTTCCACCGCTCCCGGCTTTGCTTTAGCAGGCATCGAAGAAGGTCTGTTCTACGGCGGCGGTATCACCCAGCTGATCAAACAGTGCGGCGGTGTTGCTGTAACGGCTCTTTGGACAGTTGTAACGATTACCATCGCATTTACCCTGATCAAAAAGACCATCGGTCTTCGTGTCAGTGAGGAAGAGGAGATCACCGGTCTGGATGCTACCGAGCACGGTCTGCCTTCCGCATATGCCGGCTTCTCTCTGATGGATATTTCCGGCACCATGACTATGAGCGTAAACGAGAACACAAACCTTGGTTCCGAGTCTTACGAAGAGGCTTCCGAGGCAAAGAAGAAAGCAGCGGTTCCCGTGGTTCGGGAAGATGCTGCGGGAATTCCGGAACTGGATACCGGTATTTCCAAAGTTGTTATCATTGCAAGACTTTCCCGGTATGATGCACTGCGTCGTGCCATGAATGAACTGGGCGTTACCGGTATGACGGTAACCCAGGTCATGGGCTGCGGCATCCAGAAGGGTGCAGGCGATCGCTATCGTGGTATTGAGATCGATGCAACCCTGCTTCCCAAGGTAAAACTGGAAGTGGTTGTCAGCGCCATCCCTGTGGATGAAGTCATTGAGACGGCGAAGAAAGTTCTGTACACCGGCCACATCGGTGACGGTAAGATCTTCGTATACCCTGTAAGACGGGTTGTAAAAGTCCGTACCGGCGAAGAAGGATTTGCCGCTCTGCAGGACGTGGAGTAAAGAATCGAATAAAGAAAGCCAAAGAGGCGGCCATGCTTGCATGGACCGCCTCTTTTCGCTGCGAGTTATTTACGATCATGTTTGTGTCTTTTTTTTATAGTGAGTTCCAGTGTAGTATCCCCGTTGGTCTCGCCATTTAGAAGCTTGGCTGAGGGTATGTATTTGGAATCGAAGTACAGGACGTTACCATCATTAAGCGGTATTTCTTCGTGGGGATGAAGAAGAGTACTGCCGTCTTCCAGGATGCAGGTGGGAACGTCCATGGAAGATGGACCGGTCAGTAACCGGCTCATACGATACTGGATAAAATCAGTAAGTTCATTGATCAGATATTCTTGCGCTTCCGGAGAAAGCGGAACAAAACGATCTTTTTGCACATCGATCAGAAGATTGAGATCCGTATCTGCAAGGTCTTTTTTCATATTTTCAATAAAAACCTGTGTGTTGGATGGAAAGGTCTGATTATAGTCTGTAGCTTCAGTATACAGGTCTGCGTATCCCAGGTTCAGAAGAAGTGTGTGGATCGCATGAGTAATGTTTTCCGTTTTCTTGATGGCGAGATGCAGATCCTGTTCTGTCCGATAGGGACTGGCTCCGGCCAAGTATTCCTCTGTGACCCCGAATAAATTTGCAAACAGCACGAGATTGGCAGAAGAAATTGGTCTCGATCCGCTGCAAAAACGCGAAATGGTGCTGGATTGAGATTTGAGGGGGGCGAGGGCTTCTTCCTTTTCAAGGGCTTCCTCTGTACTCTTATAGTTATGTTCTTTTAAAAATCTTTTCCATTCTATTTTAAAGATGGTTTTGTTGGTCATATTGGTCTTTTCAGCCATGTGCCGGTTCCTTTCTCCGGTGCAGGTATCCTCCTTTTTATTATGGTAAGTCAATAATAACATATACTTGACATATTTGCAAATGCACGAGTCAATATGCACATAAAATTGACAAAGGTTGTCATTTCTAAATGGGAAATGTCTTGTTAGGCTATGGTTATCAGCTTCTGTGAGGAGGTGCGTATTTGAAAACAACTGATTGGAAAAACAAAAAGAACGAAGCATTAACACAATTGCAGGAGAATGCGAAGAGGATTCCACTCTTACAGAAGAAACTCGTCAGGGTGGAAGCGGTCGGCAGTGCGCCAAGGGTTATTGAATTTGTGGGCTTTCGGGAGCCGGTGACCTCAGAGACCATAGAAACGCCGTACTTAAGCGATTATTTCCGGTATGGCAGTGAAGATGAGGATCTGCTGAAACACCTCTATCTGATCCTGGTGTCGGAGGACCTGCCATCGGCAAAAAAGTGCGCAATACAGGCGGCCAATAACTGGCGAATGGAACAGGAGGAAAATGACGATGGATTCTACTACACAGAATGATACGGATTATGCATTGATGCTGGAAGAGGAGAAACCTGAGCAGTCCAACGAACGATATCCGTTTGTCCTCTTTGCGGAGAATGTGGATGGAGATGCAAAAGGGGGAAATCCGTATCTATCCCAGCTTCCCATCATTTTTAATCCCCAGGATCCGCCACCAATAGTGTGTGCGGTTTCCGGCACAGGAAAAGAACTTCGAGGACAATTGCAGGCAGTGCAGTGTACGGGCACACCTTTTGTTATTGTGCCGGTCCGGGAACAGACGATGAAGGATCCGGAAATGCAGGATTTCCTCGCACAGGAAGATTGTAAGATCCTTAAACTTTCAACACCGGACAATGGGTATTTTGGTGATGTGCTGAAAACTTGTCTGGAAGGAACCAGGTTTTCTTTACCCTGTGAACAGGATATGAAAGGGGTGATCACTTCTCTTCGGCAGGAATATGGCAGTAACTTTTCGGAGATTCACGTGGTCAAGGCCTGCAAACAGGCAATTGAAAAAGCATGTGAACGAAAGAGCGCAAAACTGACTGCCGCTGATTTCATGGGTTATGATCTGCAAGCTTCAGTCCTGAATCGCATTCAAAAGATGATTGGACTGGAGGAATTCAAGACAGTACTGAAGGAATTCCGGGCAGTTCAGATCGCTTCGCTGACAAATCCACCGCTTAGCGGAATGCACAGGAGCATGATCTTTTACGGAAATCCCGGAACCGGGAAAACAGTCAGTGCGAGACTTGTGGCAGATGCTCTCCGGGAAGCGGGGGTTGGAAACGGAGTGTTCGTGGAGGCGGACAGAGCTTCTTTGATCGGAAAGTACGTGGGACACACGGCCCCGAAGATCCGGGAGATTTTTGAAAAGGCAAGAGGCGGCGTGCTGTTTGTAGATGAAGCCGGATTTTTCCTGACGGAGGATGGAAAAAAGGGATTTGCTGGGGAAGCCATCAAGGAATTTGTGCGGTATATGGAACTTTATCCGGATGTGACGGTGATCTTTGCCATGTACGAAAAGGAAATGAATGACTTTTTGAAACTGGATGAGGGACTGAGGTCCCGCATTTCCAGGAGAGTTCACTTCCCGGATTATGATACGGAACAACTTTGCGACATTACGGAATACATGCTGGGAAAATATCACTATGAGCTGGAAAAGGGGGCGAGGGAAAGTCTTTCCTCTTTTTATGAAAAGAGAGATATCACCTTTGGAAATGCCAGGGGAGCCAGAAAACTGACGGAATGTCTGATCACAACCCATTGTGTGGATGCAGCGGAGATGAGTT
>JAFUUM010000077.1 GCA_017477805.1 Lachnospiraceae bacterium | reverse complement strand
GCGTGCGCGAGTGCGGAAAAGATCCTGCCCGCCGTACCGCGCTGGCTCTTCATGCCGCGGCCCACAACCGCAACCAGTGCAAGATCGGACTCGATCTCGATGCCGTCGGGATGGGTCAGGCGGTGCAGTGCGGAAACAACGCGCTGTTCCTTGTGCATGAACTCGTCCTGATGGACCAGTACCGTCATGGTGTCGATACCGGAAGGCAGATGTTCAAAAGAGATATCGTTATCTTCAAAGGCCTGCAGGACTTTCCGTCCGAAACCGACCTCTGCGTTCATCATGTCTTTTTCCAGAGTCACAGAGCAGAAGCCCTTCTTGCCGGCGATACCGGTGATGGTGTATTTGCTCTTCTGACAGGTGGATGCCACGATCCAGGTGCCTTCTGCGGCGGGATCGTTGGTGTTGCGGATGTTGATGGGGATGCCTTCCACTCTTACGGGGAAGATGGCATCTTCATGGAGCACGGAGAAACCCATGTAGGACAGCTCTCGCAGTTCCTTATAGGTAATAACGTCAATAACTTCGGGGTTGTCGATGATACGGGGATCCGCCACAAGGACACCGGAAACATCCGTCCAGTTCTCGTATACATCAGCCTTTACCGCTCTTGCAACGATGGATCCGGTGATATCGGAACCGCCGCGGGAGAAGGTCTTTGCCTTTCCGTCGGGGGTATTGCCGTAGAAACCGGGGATCACGGCATATTCCACATTCCCCAACCGCTTCTCAACAAGTTCATTGGTCTTTTCCGCATTGAACTCTCCGCTCTGCTTAAAGCAGATGATCTCTGCCGCATCAACGAATTCAAAGCCAAGGTATGCTGCCAGCAGTTTGCTGTTCAAGAACTCGCCTCTGGATGCCGCATAGTCCCTGCCGGCTTTTGCCTTGAAGTTCTCTGCGATGGTCTTGAAATCATCACTGATGCTGACCTTTAATTCCAGTCCGTCGATGATCTCCTGATATCTTGCTTCGATGGCTGCAAGCTCCTTGTCAAAGGGCTTGCCCTCTTCTGCCAGGGCATAACAACCATAGAGCATATCCGTTACTTTGGTGTCCGCAGAGTTTCTTTTGCCGGGTGCGGAAGCCACCACGTACTTTCTCTGCTTATCGGACTTTATGATCTGGGCAACCTTTGCAAACTGAGCTGCGCTGGCAAGGGAGCTGCCGCCGAATTTCACAACTTTTTTCATTATTTTCTCCTCGATTATCGTAAAGTCGTATCAAAACCTGATTCAATCCACAACGCGAAGCATGCCCAGCAGGCCGTCTATGGACGCCTTCTTTTCGGAAAAGGCCGCTTCGGTCATATCGGGTGTTACGAATCCAAACTCACCCTTTAAGGTCTCGCACCGGATGGTCTCTCCGGTACCAAATACATCCGTTACGTTTTTCTCGGAGCATTTGCTCTCATCCAGTCTGATGAAGAAACGGCTCTTGCTCTTGTCGTGATCCGCGATCTTGGCCTCTTCTTCCGACCAATTGATGTCGATATGTTTGCCAAGGTGGCGTGCGCACTGCAGGATGTCCGCAACAACAGCGGATGCGGTGGGCAGTTTTCCGGCTCCTCTTCCGTAATACATACTGTCATCCAGCATATTTCCCTTGATAAAGATGCCGTTGAACACATCGTTGACGCCGCACAGAGGATGATCTCCGGGCAACAGCACGGGGGCTACCCGGATATCAAAGCCTTCATCGGAGATCCGTGAGGATGCCACCAGCTTAATGGCTCCGCCACGTTTTTTGGCATATTCAAAATCTTCGGCAGCGATCTTTGTGATCCCTTCCGTATAGATCTTTTTGTAATCCACGGTCTTACCGCTCATCAGAGAAGATAAGATGGCGATCTTACGAACGGCATCATAACCTTCCACATCCGCTTCGGGATTGCGTTCCGCATATCCCTTTACCTGGG
>JAFUUM010000076.1 GCA_017477805.1 Lachnospiraceae bacterium | reverse complement strand
CATCGCCTTTACCAACTACGGCGGGGAGATCTTCCCTCCAAAGCTTGTGGATTGGATCGGCCTCGGAAACTTCCGGCAGATCCTGTCGCTTTCCGGCATCAAATCAACGTTTTTCCGGATCCTTGGATGGAACCTCACCTGGGCCATTGCCGCAACAGCCTTAAACTACTTCGGCGGACTGTTCCTCGCTCTCCTCTTAAACAAGCGCTGTGTCAAAGGCAAGACCTTCTGGCGGGCCTTTCCCATCCTTGCTTATGCCGTCCCCGGCTTTATCACCCTCCTTGGCTTTAAGTTCATGTTTTCCTACGGCGGCCCTATCAATTTCTACATCAAAGCCTTTGGTGGAAATCCCATCGGCTTTCTCGACATTGATGCCGGATGGAAAGCCCGTATCATCGGCCTTCTCGTTAACGCCTGGATCTGCATTCCCACTTCCATGCTGCTGGCGACGGGAATATTGTCCAACATGAACAATGACTTGTACGAAGCTGCCAGCATAGACGGTGCCGGCAGGTGGACGCAGTTTATCAAACTGACCCTGCCCTTTGTCGTGTTTTCAACCACTCCGACCCTGATCACAAGCTTCGTGGGAAACTTCAACAACTTCGGTGTTTTCTATTTCCTGCGGGGCGGTCTGTATCTGGACGGATATTTCCTTGCAAGCGACACGGACCTGTTGATCAACTGGCTCTATAACCTTTCCATCGATAACAATTACTACGGGATCGGCGCAGCTGTCAGCCTTTTGATCTTTATCATCACATCCCTGATCTCGCTGTCGGCCTACATCAACTCATCTGCATTTAAGAACGAGGACACCTTCCGATGAAAAAAGAGAGACCTATCGAAGTAGCAATCACATATCTGATCCTGATCCTGGTGTCCTTTGTTTTCTTTTTCCCGGTACTGTGGCTGATCCTCGCTTCCTTTTCCGCCACGGGTTCGATCTATGATTTCGACGGGTTCTTCCCGAAGTCTTTCAGCGCCGGCACCTTTATCAGGCTCTTTACGGACACGCAGATGTACGATTATCCCAGTTGGCTTCGAAATACGCTGTTCATCGCCTCTTTTTCCTGCCTGTTTTCCACCGTTCTGGTGATCCTGACAGCCTATACCATGAGCAGGTTTCGCTTCAAGATGAGAAAGACGCTGATGAAGTCCACGCTGGTCCTCAGCATGTTTCCAAGCTTCATGGGCATGACTGCCGTTTACCTGATCATGATCAATTTCGGCCTCATCAATAACCTCTGGGCCCTTGTCCTGATCTACTCCGCAGGCGCTCCCATGGGCTATCTGGTCCAAAAGGGGTATTTCGACACCATCAGCAGTTCCATTTACGAAGCGGCGACCATTGACGGAGCCTCCAATCCGACCATCTTCTGGAAGGTTTCCATGCCTCTGTCCAAGCCCATCCTCGTTTACACGGCATTGACCAGCTTTGCCTGGCCCTGGAGCGACTTTATTTTGCCGAATATGCTCCTGAAAAACCGGGACCTCTGGACCGTTGCGGTAGGACTGACCCACCTTGGAGAAACGGAATTTGCACGATTTGCAGCCGGTGCGATCTTCATCGCCGTTCCCATCGTCATCCTCTATTTTTCTCTGTCCCGCTTCCTCATCACCGGCGTTTCCGATGGTGCGGTAAAGCAGTAAATGGCAAATGTAAGCGTTTACAAATCTCATTCACCCGTGATATGATGTATTTGCTTTTATAGATAGTTTAAGCGGTTACATCAACAATCCAAAGATTACGAGAAGGAGAACAATGAGGTGAATGTGATAGTTGGACAGTCGGGAGGACCGACAGCGGTGATCAATTCCAGTCTTGCAGGTGTTTTTGAATCGGCCGTAAGCCGTGGTGCGGACCATGTTTACGGAATGTGTAACGGAATTTCCGGGTTTCTGGAAGATCGATATGTAGACATGACAGAGATCTTGAAAGACCCCATCGACATTGAGCTCCTAAAGCGTACTCCCTCCAGTTATCTTGGGAGCTGTCGCTATAAGCTTCCGGATCCGGAAGCGAAAGACTCCGAAGCCGTCTATTCTGCCATCATGAAGAAACTGAACAATCTGGATATTGGCTGTTTCTTTTACATCGGTGGAAACGACAGTATGGACACCATTGCCAAACTTTCACGCTACGGTGAAATGACCGGGAGCAAAATCCGTTTTATCGGCGTTCCGAAAACAATCGACAATGATCTTGTGGTCACAGACCATACTCCCGGCTATGGATCGGCAGCAAAATATATCGGGGTTGTCATGAAAGAGATCATCCGTGATGCCACCGTTTACGGAACTAATTACGTCACTATTGTGGAGATCATGGGGAGAAATGCAGGCTGGCTGACTGCCGCTGCTTCCCTTGCTAAAGGCAGCGACTGCGAAGGCGTGGATATGATCTGCCTTCCGGAAGTGCCTTTCGATGTGGACCGTTTTATTGAGAAAGTCCGCAGGATCCAGGAAAATAAAAAAAGCATCGTGATCGCTGTATCCGAGGGCGTAAAACTTGCGGATGGCCGCTATGTCTGCGAACTGTCGGATGACGTCCACGCAGTGGACGCCTTTGGTCATAAGGCCCTTACAGGTACGGCCCGTTTTCTTGCTAACACGATTGCCAAGACGTTAAACACCAAGACCCGATGCATTGAATTATCAACGCTTCAGCGTTGTGCCGGACATCTGACAAGCCGCACGGACATCACGGAAGCTTATCAGGTCGGGGGTGCCGCCGTTAAGGCAGCCTTTGAAGGTAACACCGGTCAAATGGTGGCGTTAAAACGGATCTCAAATTCTCCTTATCAGTGTACAACCGAGCTTCATCCCGTATCCGAGATTGCCAATCTCGAGAAGAAGATCCCACTTGAATGGATCAGTGATGACCACACACAGATGAAACCGGAGTTTATCGACTACGCCTTTCCACTGATCCAGGCGGAGCTGACACCGATCTTTGTCGGGGGCTTGTCCCACCATGTCCACCTGTAAAAGAAAAACGTATTAACTGTTCTTAATTGAAAAAAAAGATTGACAGCCGAAAAAACGGCACGTATAATTGGTTTACCAATCAGACATTCGCTATCCTCCCTTGTTTTGTTTTCACTCGTTAACAACCGTGCTTTTTTACAGCGAATGCCTAACCAACCCGGAAAAGAGATGTTTTAACAGGTTCCTCTTCCTCAGGCCTGTTCGGACATCTCTTTTTTTGATTCAATTTGTTCAAAAAACAAAAATCAATATTTTGTCAGTACCTTGTCTATATATAGGTTAAAATGCGCAAACTTTGCTAGATATATGGCATCTTTTCTGACTTCTCTGATGATATAATGTCATTGTGTGTGCAACATGAATATTGCCAAATAAGGAGGTTACCCATGGCAAACCCAAATAAGAATCTAGACAAAAAAAGCAGACAAATGTCCCTGAAGTTCTTCCTTACAGGACTGGTTTTGGTCTCCCTGATCCTTGTGGGCGGCATCATCACCATTCTCGCCGTTGTGAACCTGCGACGCGGTATGGAAGACGAGGTAGCGCAAGGTGTTATGGCTACCTGCCAGACTTATGCCATGGTTCTCCAGTATACTCATGACGTTGACGATGGTTCCACGGCTAACCTGGAGATCGATATGCATAACAAAACAGGTTATGCATACACCTATTTCGAAGGCGATACCCGTGTTCGCTCCAGTATTTCCGGCGTCATCGGTACCAAAGCCGGCGATGCGGTCATTGCCGCGGTTTTAAAGCAAAAGCAAAGCTATCAGGCCCAGAACGTTATGATCAACGGCCAACCTTACTATGTGGCATACGAACCCCTCATCGATTCAAGCACCAACGAAGTTTACGGTATGGCTTTCGTAGGCCTTGAGAAGATCAAGATCAGTGCCTACATCTCCGACCGCGTGCAGACCATGCTTGTCATCCCCGGCATTCTGATCATTGTCATCACATGTATCATGCTGCTCTACGTTCTTCGTATGGTAAGATCCCTTGATGAAAACGTAAAAGCCGTCCGTCAAATGGCCACCGGCGATCTTTCCATCGTATTGAGCGATAAAGTGAAAAACCGTTCCGACGAACTTGGCGAAATGTCCAATGCCCTGTTTGATATGGCGGAGAAGATCCGCAGCGTCATCGGAAATGCAAGAAACTCTTCCAACGAGGTGGATGACTCCGCAGGCTATCTGAATGAAACGGTCCATGCCATCACCCAAACCGCAGAACACGTTACGACAGCCGTAACCCAGGTTGCGGACGGTGCCACCAGCCAGGCCGAATCCCTGCAGGAGGCTGTGGAAAGCGTTAACAATATCAACGAAGCCGTCCATCTGATCATCGACAATACCGATGAGATGCGTAATACGGCAGATCTCATGCAGGATAACTCCAAAGCAAGCCAGGAGAAACTTGCTGAGCTCCGTGTTTCCACCAGAGAAAGTATCGCTGCCATCGATGGTATCGTAGAGCTCATCGGCAACACCAATACCGCTGTTACCACCATCAGTGAAGCCGTTGCCATCATCGATGCCATCGCAGCTCAGACAAACCTGCTGTCCTTAAATGCCAGCATCGAAGCAGCCAGAGCCGGTGAAGCCGGTAAGGGCTTTGCAGTCGTCGCAGACGAGATCCGCCAGCTGGCCGATCAGTCCGCAGATGCAGCCAAGAACATTCAGGAAGCCATGAAAGGGCTTTCCTCCGACTCCAACAAGACCATGGAGGAAGCCGGCAGTGTTCAGGATGCCATCAGTAAACAGCGTCACACCATTCACGAGACCATTGAACAGGTCGATAAGCTGATCGAGGATATCAACAAGTCCGTAGCCATCACCAAGGAGATCGTATCCAACGTGGACCGGACCGAAAAAGCAAGCGCTGTGATCTCCGAGACCATCACGAACCTCTCTGCCATCTCCCAGGAGAACGCAGCAAGTTCGGAAGAAACAAGAGCCGCCATGACGGAGCTTTCCAACACCATGGAGATCCTCTCGGAAAAGGCAAACGGTCTGAACGAGATCGCAAAAGCTTTGGACGAAGAAATGGCATTCTTCCAGTAAATAAACTCCTCATAGAAAATGCCCCGGTTGCAAACACTCTCTGCAGCCGGGGCATTTTCATGTCCTCTTTGTTATATCTTCATTCCATATTCTTTAAAGCAACATCCAGGGGGATCTTCCTGATCCGGATGAAGTCGACCAAAGAGACCGCAGCGTACCCGATCAGCAGATACACTACCGCCAGTACCATGGACTCCGGCTTCATATAGAAAGCAAAATATCCGTCCATCTGGAGCATAAAGATGTGGAACACCCAGATCATCAGGTAATACCCGATAGCAAAGCTGATCACGGAAAACAGCACCACAACAATGGCCGTAGGCACAATGTAGAGCGCTCCGATCTCGCCGTTTTTGAAGCCAAGGATCTTGACCATGGAAATGGCGTGTTCGTTTTTCTCAATGATGATCTTCGCCAGCAGGTAGATCAGTGCCGCCGTAAGAACGATCAGGGCATATTTGAAAATACCCATAAATCCGCCCATGGAATGCATGAGCTGAGTCGTAACCTTTGTGATGTCTTCTGCGGTGATCACGGTGGCAATATACTCTTTATCAATGTCCGTGATCTCATGATGTGAAAAATATCCTGAGAATTCATCGCTTTTTTGGTCAAACACCCGGCTGTATTCATCCGCAGGCAAAAACAGCGCGATACCGCCGTCGTAATCAACCTCTCCTGCGATCCGGAATCGGTAAGACTTGTTCTCATACTCCGCATGAAGTGTGATTTCATCTCCTACCGAAATCCCAAATTTATGAAGGAACGCACTGGAGATATAGGCTTCTCCGCGTTCACTGTTTTCGAGTTTGATGTATGCACTGTCACTCCGGATCCCGTAAACGGTGACTTTCTCATCACTGCCGCTTCCCATGCCGCTCCGAAAGGAGCTCTTTTTCTTCGGATACATCAGATCCGTCATGCAAAACCGCTCCGCACTTTCTTCCGATGTGGTGATCACATTACCGTCCTCGTCGGTACTGCCCATGAGCATGTACTGATACTCTGCAAACATCATGTCCGGTGCCGCTTTTGCATAATGATTTAACGAGTCGGGAAGACCGAAGGCAAAGCACATCATCAATTCGATGAAGATCACGCCGAAGATCAGTACCAGATAATTGGGCATATTCTGAAACAGGATCCGAAGCCGAAACCTTCTGAGAAATGACCATTTAGGGAGCCGTCTTGCTTTGGTCCGTCCGGTCTTTACAAGGTCATGCCGCAAAAAATTCAGGGGGCTGAGCTGAAGCTTCTTTACGATCACAAAAAGATTGATGAAAAACATCAGGATCAGCGGGATCACCGTAGTCTTCACGATGGCCGTATTACTCCATACCGAGCGTGCGGCAGGCAGGCTGTAACTGTTATAGTACAGAAACATCGCAAGATCCTTGAACACCGTATATCCAAGAACATTGCCGATGATCGCACCGAGGATCGTGACCACCACGGGCATGGACATGTAGTGCACGATCAGTTCCATCCTGCTGTATCCCGATGCCCTGAGAGTTCCGATGACAGAAGCTTCCTTATCGATGGTGTTGCTGATGGTGATGGCAAAAATGAATGCGATCACAGCGATGAGGATATAACACAAAATGCCGGCACCGGCGGAGTCTCCCTCGATATCAGAGATAGCAAAATTGCTTGCCTGCCGCAGATACTCCGGCAGATAATCATCGATCTCGTTGTCATAAACCAGGGTTTGCGTGATGAGGGCTTTCAGGAAGTTTTCCGAATGATCCGCCTGCTCCACCTTGGTCTCCGGCTGATCCTCGTATTTGAAAGCGTAGTTATAATGAACCCTGGAAGAAAGAAGTTCAAAAGCTTCCGGTGTCACCATGGCAACATCGAACCCGAAAGCATCAAACATCAGATCCGTATTGGATGCATGAAGGGTCAGATAATTCACATAGGACAACAGTCCAACGATCTGAAACTGTTTCTTTCCGACTGTCAGGGTATCTCCGATGGCCAGGCCCACGTTATCGGCATGCATCCTGTCGATTGCGATCTCATCTGCCGCTTCCGGAGCGCGCCCTTCCACAAAGGAGGCTTTGTCGATCTCGGAGTCCGACTTGTAGATCCGAATAACAGCGTCTTCTTCACCGTCGCCGTTATTGTCCTCCGGCTCTTCGCGGTAGAAGTTCTCGTATAGTGTCACGGGCGTAACCATAAAATCAGGATCTTCCAGTTCATAACGATCCGCCACCTCATCCCATTTTTCATTGACTGCAGAGATGACTTCGTTGTGAGCTTCTTTATAGGCATCCTCGACCGCCTTTTTGTATTCCTCGGATCCTTTTGCTTCCTCCAGGGCTTTCTCAAAGTTTTCGTTG
>JAFUUM010000075.1 GCA_017477805.1 Lachnospiraceae bacterium | reverse complement strand
ATTTACCAAGGGCCAGGGTAACGTTGGTACTCCCGGCTGCGTATCCTATATGTTTGATAAAAAAGGTCAGATCTTCATCGATAAGGAAGAGTGTGACCTGGATGCCGATTCCATGATGATGGCTGCTCTGGATGCAGGTGCAGAGGATGTAAAAGAAGACGAGGATTCCTTCGAGATCCTTACCGCTCCCGATGATCTTGAGACCGTCAGAGAAGAACTGGAAAAGCAGGGCATCAAGATGGTTTCCGCCGATGTGAACATGATCCCTCAGAATTATGTTGAACTCACCGACGAGACTGCAGTAAAGAACTTACAGAGAACTCTGGATCTGCTGGATGAAGATGATGACGTCCAGGCTGTATTCCATAACTGGGCGGAGAACGACTAATGGACAGACTTGCGATCGTAGTACCCTGCTATAACGAAGAAGAGGTGATCGATATCTCTTCGAAAGCCTTGAGGGAAGTCCTTGATGACCTCATCGCAAAGAAAAAGGTTTCCGAAGACAGCTACATCCTCTTTGTGGATGACGGAAGCAAAGATAAGACCTGGTCTCTGATCGAAAAGGAGTTTCAGGCTCATTCTACGGTGAAAGGCCTGAAACTTGCGGGAAACGTAGGCCATCAGTTCGCACTTACCGCAGGCCTTATGACTGCGAGAGAGTGGAGCGATGTGACGGTTTCCATCGATGCGGATCTCCAGGATGATGTGAACGTCATCGAAACGATGATCGACCGCTTCCATGAAGGCTTTGATATCGTATACGGTGTTCGGAACAGCAGAAAGACCGACACTTTCTTCAAACGGACTACGGCGCAGGGCTTTTATAAACTGATGGCGGCCATGGGCGTTAAGACGGTCTATAATCATGCGGATTTCCGTCTGATGTCCAAACGTGCCGTGGATCAGCTTTCCAAATATCACGAGACCAATCTGTTCTTAAGAGGGCTTGTGCCCCTCATCGGCTATCAGACAACAACGGTGGGATATGACAGAAGAGAGAGAGTTGCGGGAGAGTCCAAGTATCCTTTAAAGAAGATGCTTGCACTTGCCTTTAACGGTATCAGTTCCTTCAGCGTCAAACCTATCGATCTGATCTCCGGTCTTGGTGTCGGCATTATCGTGATCTCCATCATTGCCGCCATCTATGCGCTTGTAAGTTACTTTACGGGTCATGTTGAGGCCGGCTGGACGAGCCTGATCTTGTCCATCTGGTTTCTGGGAGGTGTACAGCTTCTCAGTATCGGTATGATCGGAAAGTATATCGGCAAGATCTATCTGGAAGTGAAAAACAGACCCAGATACAACGTGGAAACTTTTTTGAATGAAAAATAACCCGTAAGGGATTTAGGTTAGGTACGTAGGATGCAGGCTAAAAAAAGTGTGATAAGCTATGGCTTTTTTATGGTTTTTTCTGCCCTGGCAACTATCTGTCTCTGGATAATGGTCAACCAATTAATAGAGGAGACGGCGTTTTTTCAGGTGCCGGGGGTGCCTTCTGCGTACCGGTCTGTATTTCCCATCCTGATCAGTGCGGTCGGGATGCTTTTTATGATATTGATCTTTTCCGGGTTTCGGGCTTTTGTGCACATTCGTCATGAAGCACCGAAGTGGGTGAAGATCCTTTTGCCCATTCTGGTGATGGCGGGAGCAGCAGCGGCTCTCACTGTTTACATTCTGCATCACATTCCAATTGTCATTAACGATGGCACTTTTTACTATGCCGCTGAAGTGACCTCCGATCGTGCATCTTTGGCTTTCGAACCCCACGGTCTGTCATTTGTCTATCTGTGTCTTTTGAGATTCCTGTTCTTGATCTTCGGAAATGATCCTTTTGTCGGCATCGTATTTCAGCTGGTGCTTTATTTTGCTACGCTGCTTGTGGCGTACATTGCCGTGAATACTATTTCCGGATTTGGACCTGCGCTTTTGACCATGGCGGCACTGGCCGTTTATCCCGGTACCTTTACCGAGATCTTTCGTCTGACACCTCATGTGTTCGGACTTTTTGTGCATGTCCTCGGGATCTCCGTGGTTGGGTTGCTGATCTCTTACTACAGAAAAAATGAGATCGACGGTTTCTTCCGTGGCGCACCCTGGATCTTTGCCGGCTTTTTCATCGCATTTGCGGTTTATCTGGACCTGTTGAATGTGGTCCTTCTGTTTTGGGTTTTCGGTCTTTTGTTTGATACGGATCCGGAAAGAGAAACGAAAGAAGCGGTATTTTGCATTTTTCAGGAATTCATTGGCTTTATCCTGGGGCTTTTGGCCATCGCCGGACTTCTTTTTGTTT
>JAFUUM010000074.1 GCA_017477805.1 Lachnospiraceae bacterium | reverse complement strand
CGGATCTGGATTACGTACCGGCCAGTTGTGTACGCATGGGGAAACATGTGGAAGCAGAAGGTTCCTATTGTACGGAAAAAGAGTTTACGGAGTATGAATCTATGGAGGTGTTTGAGGACCTTTGCAAGGTTTCCGTTTCGGCTAAGGAGTGTACCTGGGATCCCGATGAAGGGGATCTGGAAGGTCGGGAGATCCTTAAGGGGATGTCCGGTGACCTGAAGGAGTATCAGGTTTCTTTGGAACATCTCAACATGCCGGATGCGGAAGAGATCTATCTTTTGATGGATTACGAAGCGGAAAGCGGTGTCTGTGTGCTTGACGGTAAACCCATAGCAGACAGCTTTTACACCGGTCAGAAGTGGGAGCTCGGCCTCGGACGGTTTGTGAGAGCTTCAGAAGGGCCTTCTGCTGAACTGACGGTTTGCCTGAATCCCCTGAAAGAAGATGCTCCCATCTATCTGCAGACCTGGCCGGAGATGGTTGGCCAAAGCGCCTGCAGGATCAATCATGTAGAACTTCTTGTCCAGAGAAAATGGAAGATCCTGTAAGAAACATAAGGAAAACAGAGGCGGTATCCCAAGGGGTACCGCCTTTTTGTCTGAATAGACATTCCATTTGTTTTGGGCTATTCTGATATACGGACAATTATCGATTTTACAAGGTTTTGGGTTATCGAGAGGGACATTATGGAGAAGGTTGAGATCAAAGACGGATTTTGGAGCAATTACCGGGAACTGGTAAGATCGGAGATGATCCCCTATCAGTGGAATGTATTAAACGACCGTGCGGGGATCACCATTGAAAAGGAACGTACCGATGGAGGTTCTCCCTCGGAAAAGAGCCATGCCATTGAGAACTTAAAGATCGCGGCCGGAAGAACAAAAGGGGAGCATTACGGCTGGATCTTCCAGGACAGCGATGTCTATAAATGGCTGGAAGCCGTAGCGTATTCCCTGCAGGAGCATCCGGATCCGGAACTTCAAAAGATCGCGGATGAGACCGTGGATCTCATTGCGGAAGCCCAGGATGAGGATGGCTATCTTCATACTTATATCCAGCTCCGCTGTCCGGATCTGAAATTCAAAAGACTGGGTGAGGCCCATGAATTATACTGTGCAGGACATTTCTTTGAAGCGGCAACGGCATATCATGCGGTGACGGGAAACGAAAAGGTTCTGGAGGTCGCGAAAAAATGGGCAGACTGTCTGGTCCGGAACTTTGGACCCGGAAAGATCGAAGGCACCGACGGCCATGAAGAAGTTGAGATCGGCCTTTTGAAGCTTTACCGCAGTACGGGAGAAAAACGGTATCTGGACCTTGCTAAATACTTTATGGATATCCGCGGATCCGTGATGCCCTTTTTCAAAAAACAGTTGGAGGAAGACCCCCACAGAGAGTCTGCATGGGGCATCGGAAACGGTGACGGGCGGTATCTCCAGGCGGATGTTGATGTTACAAAACAGACTGTGGCCAGAGGCCATGCTGTCCGTCAGGTCTATCTGACCACCGCCATGGCGGATCTGGCAGCGGAAACAGGAGATCAGGAATATCTCGATGCCTGCAAACGTCTGTGGGAAGATGTGACAAAGCGCCAGATGTATATCACCGGCGGTATCGGTTCAACGGCAAACGGAGAGGCCTTTACCTCCGATTACGATCTGCCCCTTGGGACCATGTACTGTGAGACCTGTGCCAGTGTGGGCATGGTATTTTGGGCCAGGCAGATGCTCCGGTGCGAGAGCAGATCGGAATATGCGGATGTGATGGAACGGGAGCTGTATAACGGAACGATCTCCGGTATGGCCCTTGACGGAAAGCATTTCTTTTATGTGAATCCCCTGTCTGTGGATCCCCGTAAGATCAAGAACGATCCGTTAAAGACTCATGTGAAGCCCGTGAGACCTTCCTGGCTGGGCTGTGCCTGCTGTCCTCCCAATCTGGCGAGGCTGCTGACCAGTCTGGATCAGTATATCTATACCCTTAAGGATGATACGATCCTGGTGAACCTGTTTATCGGAAGCGAAGCTGAATTTGAGGTTTCCGGCAGCAGGGCTTTTATCGCTCAGGAAACGGAGTATCCGCACGATGGGACGATCCGGATCAAAGTGACGGGATCGGACGGGATGAAAGTCGGTATCCGTATACCCGGATTCCTTGCGGATGACGGTGTGGTATCCTCTGCGACAAAAGCAGCATATACGCTGACCAGAGGAGGCCAAAAAGTCGAGACGGATCCCGAGAAGGGATATGTTTACCTGCAGGGACCGTTTACGGGAGAAGAGATCATTTTCAGATTTGAACTGAAACCGGAACTCTACGCAGCAAATCCCTTTGTGGAAAGCATGGCCGGAAAAGCCGCTTTGATGAGGGGGCCTGTGGTATACTGTCTTGAGGAAGCCGATAACGGCAAGGATCTGGAGACCCTTGCGGTATCTGCCGATACGGAGTTTACTTACGCAAGAGAGCAGGGGACACTGGGTAATATCGGTGTGATCACTGCCAAGGGGATGCGGAAGAAACCCGGAGAAAACACCGCACTTTACCGGAAGATCCGGAGCCGCGCATACAGTAAAACGGAAGTCGATCTCAAATGGATCCCGTACTATGCCTGGGCAAACCGGGGCGAAGGCGAGATGACGGTGTTTATAAAATATGATGATTTTCAATTGGAGTAATTAGTTAATGAAAACGGGAAAAGCAATAAGATCAATAGGGATCGTGATCGGTATATTCATCCTTTCCGCCTGTGCCGGGATCCTTTTATTGGGCAGTGTTTTTTTGATCGGGATTCCGGAAGAGAGAAGTTCGCAAATTCTCGAAACCTTCGAGGCGGAGGGATGGTATCCCCGGGAAACGATCCATACGGCTGCCAAGCATGAGCATTTCCATTCGTATTATCCGGATGTTATGGACTTTGGAACAGACCGCCTCATCCTGGATTTCTGTCTTGAAAACCCGGAAACCAATATTTTTCAGCATGCATCCTGGGTTGGGGGATATACCAGATACTGGCATGGATATGCAATTGTCTGGAGACCTCTTCTCGCAATTTTAGATCTTTCGGAATTGAGGCTTTTAAACTTCGGAGTACAACTGATCCTTGTAGGTATTCTTGCGCTGAAACTGCTGGAAGTGACCGGAAAAAAACGAGCCGCTGCCGCGGTGTTTTTGATGTATTATCTGTCGACACCCGAAGCACTTGGAAACTGTTTGCAATACAGCCTTGTATTTGATATCGCAGTGGTATCTTCGATCCTGCTGTTACAGTTTGCTTCCCGTCTTTTGGAAAATGAGAGATATTGTTTTCTGTTTCTTGCTACGGGAATGCTGACCGCATACTTTGATCTTCTTACTTTCCCGCTGATCACCTGGGCTTTCCCCGCAACACTCCTTGTGGTGATCGCGAAAGAAGGCCATGTCGTGAAAGTTATCAAATCCGGTTTGTTCTGGATTTTGGGCTATGCAGGATTCTGGATAGAAAAATTCGTGGTCGCTGTACTGTTTGGCCGGTCGGATGGTATTGAGGATGGCATAAATGAAGTGCTGTTTATGTCCGGTGCTTCGGAAGGATTATATGAGAGGCTGAAAGGCCTTGTTATGAATTATAAGCCTGTCATTTTGCTGCCCTACGGCCTAGTCATCTGTGGTATCGCAGTCTGTATTATAGTGGGAGTTATCAAATATGGACTGACGGTACAGAAAAAGGCAGCGGCTTATTTCCTGATCGCTGTTTCGCCCCTCGCGTGGTACATGGTAGTTTTTGAACACTCATATACTCATCATTTCTTCACCTGGAGAACCTGTCTTGCGGGAGTGGCTGCTTTTCTGGCTTTTTCACTTTCCGTGATCGGACATAAGGAAAACAATAAGAAAATATCCGTCAAAAATGTTGTTATTGCCGGTTTAACCATGCTTGTTTCGGCAGCTCTGTTTTTGACGATGACATGGGAAGATCTGAGTGTCAGTAATTTCGAGGGCGAACAACTTCCACTCCAGATTGAGCCGGGGCAGGAGGATGCTCTGGAAATGGTATTTACTCCCCAGCACAGGCATCTGAAGCAGATCAGCCTGGTGTATGAAACACCGGGCGAGGGCGGCCTGGGTATCTGCGTCTTCAACGATTCTGAGACCTACAGGGGAGAATTTGAAGGAAACAAGGACGGTGAAGTTGAGCGGGACCATACTCTGGATGCAAATTGGGATCTGAAGCCGGGTCAACCCTATACCATGAAGTTGTCCACGGTCAACGTGAAGGAGCCGGTCACTGTATGGGTGAACTTTACGACAGCATCCGAGGAGTTTTCGCAGAGTTCTTTTGAGACGTTGATGACCCTCACCTACAGAGTCCATCCTGCAGGATGGATCTATCGGATCTTCTGGTGTCTTCTGTGGTTCCTGTTTCTAATGATGCTTGAATACACACTATTCTCGCTCCGTGCAGTGGTTAAATGGCCGGTTTTCGGAAATAACAGGGGGAGCATATGAAGGAACGAAAGAAACTTTTGATCTTCCTGTATGTGCTTTTGATCCTCGTGGAAATGATCATGATGAGCATACAGTTCAGACATGATCTTTCCTGTGGATTTGCGGAATATGATATCACGAAGGAAGTAAGCCTGAACAAAGGGATCTATAAATGCCAAATAGACTGTGACGTGCAGACCTACGATGATGAAGATACCTATTTCTTTATACGCGGGACGGCATGTGACCAAAAGCAGCAGTATTCCTTTGAGATGGATGAGCAGAAGCTTAAGCCCGGAACAAACCGGAAGGAATGGAACCTCTATGTGGACACCGATAACGTAGGGATCTGGATGTACCTGGGGCGTGAGGGTGATTTTGCGGATATCTATGTTTATAGTTATTCTTTAGAATACGATGCACTGAAAACAGCTGTACACGCTTTGGCAGTGGCAGTTTTCTGGTTTTCCGTGCTGGATCTTCTGGTTTTTGTTCTTCTGTTTCGAAAGCAGCAATGGGACCGGTTATGGAAAAAAGAGGGGAAATATGTTCTGTTTGCGGCCTGTATCCTCTTTATCGTAAATATGCCGCTGCTGACGAACAACGGGTTGATCTTATCGCCCAAAGCTGATCTGGACTTTCATTTAAAAAGGATCGTAGCCATAGCAGAGGGACTCCGGTCGGGCATTTTCCCCGTAAAGATATATCCCGGTGGTAATAACGGGTATGGTTATGCAGCGGGAGTGTTTTATCCGGACTTATTCTTATATCTGCCGGCGATCCTGTATATCCTGGGTGTGAAACTTCGAACGGCATACGCGATCTATGGGTTTGCTGTCAGCTTGCTCACGTACATTATTTCTGTATTTTGTTTTCGCAGGATGACGGAAGATAAGTTGATCGCCTCTGCTACGGCAGCACTCTATACTTCCGGGATCTATCGTTTGAATGATGTGTACACCCGTTCCGCGGTGGGAGAGTATACCGCGATGGTATTTTTCCCTTTGGTCATCTGCGGATGCTGGATCATATATCATGAGAAGGGAAAAGGCTTCTTTCATTTGGCCATCGGCATGGCGGGTATTATCCAGTCGCATTTGCTCTCGTCTATTGTGGTTTTGGAATTCTTACTGCTGTTTGCCATCATCCGATTCCGACAGACAATATGCTTATCTACGTTGAAGGAGATCGGCAAGGCTGTTTCCTTGTGCGCGTTGCTGACACTGAATTTCACGATCCCCTTTCTCGATTATTGGATACACGTTCCAATTGTGGAAAACGATTATGAGATCTGGTACGGATACGGACACGCAGCCTCGTTGGGACAGTTGTTTACAACGAAATATAATGTGACGGGCGCATCGAGACTTTTGGAAGTACAGGAAGATATGCCGCTGAGTGTGGGCATCGCTTCTCTCGCGATCCTGTTTATGGCAGGTATCCTGTTGTTCCGGGAAGACCTGAAACGTCGTCAGATCATCAAGACAGAATTGATCCTGTGTATCATTTCGCTTTTGATCTCAACAACGGTGGTTCCTTACTATCTGCTGGCCGAGCATGCGGAAAATCTGTATCGTTTCATCATGCGGGTTCAGTTCCCGTGGCGGTATCTGATGATCTCGTGCATTCTGTTGGCTGCACTGGGGATGGAAGTTTTCCTCGCGGCAAAATCGAATTACCGGAAAGAAATGGCATACTTGATCGGGGCGGCGATCCTGGCGGTGAATTTATTGCAGTCCGTATCTTATTGCAGCGAATTTATCAAGGTTGCAGATCGGGCTACCTGTATCAATGATGATTCCAATATCGCTACTATAGATTATCTTCCGAAAACCGTATCCTCACAGGATGAAGCGGCAAGGGATCTTCTCTCGGCAGCCGCGGATGGTTTGGTGTCCGATGTGACAGTGGGGCCTCTCAGCGTTGATTTTACTGTTGAGAAGAGTTCGACTGAAAAAAGTTTCATGATCCCCTTAAATGCTTACAAAGGTTACAAGGCGTTTGGAGAGCAGGGAAGTTTAGAACTTATGCCGGGAGACGGTGGACATCTTTCGGTGATCGTTCCGGTGGGGTACAATGGAACTGTTTCCGTGCGTTTTTTTGAGCCCTGGTATTGGAAGGTATCGTACGTGGTCACGGCGCTGACATCGGCTGGCGTTATCATTTATATATGGAATAAGCAAAAGAAAAAAAGAATAATGGAGACGGGATTATGTTAGAAGAACTGAAAAAAAGAGTATATGAAGCAAAT
>JAFUUM010000073.1 GCA_017477805.1 Lachnospiraceae bacterium | reverse complement strand
TTTGTTGATCACCAGGGAAACCAGATACTGCAGAGAGTCTAAGGTCTGTCCTCTCTTACCGATGAGAACGCCCATCTCAGCGCCGGCAAGATCGATGTTCAGGCAGGTCTCTTCCTTATCATAGGAAGTTTTGATGATCACTTCCATGTTCATAGCTTTGAAGACATCTTCCAGGAATACTTTTGCCGTCTCCTGCATTGCTGCGGGATCAACAGCTACTGCCTTCTTTTCTTTTGCTTCGCTCTTCTGTTCGGACTCAGCCTTTTTCTCTTCCTTCTTTTCAGCTTCCGCTTTCTTTTCTGCTTTCACTTCTTTTTCTGCGGGAGCTTCTTTCTTTTCTTCTACAGAGGTTTCGGTCTCTTCTTTGATACGAGCTTTGATCACCGCATTTTTGGATCCGATACCCAAAAAGCCGTTTGATCCTTCCTCAACCACGATCACATCCAGACGATCACTGGTAACACCAAGAGAAATACTTGCTTCTGTCTTGGCATCTTCCAAAGTCTTAGCACGAAATTCCTGATATTCCATTGTTATATCCTTTCTGTCCGCGGGCCTTAAGCTTTTGCGGAGCGATCATTGTAATATTTCACCATATTGGCTTTTGCGGCGATACTGCCTTCTTTTGCATTCTGCATGTAATATTCCGTTGCTTTTCTGACCTTCTCTTCTTTCTCCTCTTCGGATAAAGAAACAACGGACTCGGTGGAAGCCATGGTATTCACGTTCTCGGAAGCTTCCCCGGTGGAAACTGCAGCCTTATCAACCATAGTTCTTACAGGCTTGTTGGCATTTCTGATGTTTGCATATTCAGCCAGACGGGCACTTGCAAGACCCTGCTTTTCCAGTTTCTTTGCAGCTTTTTCCTTGTTTGCTTCGATGATGGCATCGAAATCCATCTGATCGATCTTCTTATTGATGACGATCTGCTGAACGGTACGAACCACTGCACTCCCGATCCAGTAGATACCCATACCTGCAGGGAGCGTGAAGCAGAACCATGCAGAGATCAGAGGCATTGTGGTGTTCATGATCTTCATCTGGGAAGCCATCTGATCTGCCTGCTCATTACCGGTCTTGGTGTTGGCCTGGGGCATCAACTTGTAGTTGATCCACTGTGTCAGCGCGGAAAGAAGGGGAATGGCAATAGCACCGATCATCAGCAGATACTGACCGTTTGCAAATGCATTCTTAACGATGAAACTGGGTGTATTTCCGATGTTCAGTCCCAGGAAACTGTTGTAACGTTCCAGTAAAGAAACGGTACCGGTAACCTGATCCGCAAGGTCGGGATAAGTGGATGAAAGCGTTGCCCAATCTGCGCTGCTTGCCCTGTTCAAAATATCCACATATGTGTTTTCCACGGTAAACTTCTCGTTGGAAAACTGACCGGCATACATGTTTGCATTGGTAAAAGTGGTCAGAAGCTCTTCACTTCCTGATTTGGCGATCAGGGAAGTCACCAGAGGGAAAAAAGCTTCTTTGATCTTGCCAACGTAAGCGGGCATTCTGTAGATTACCTGATACAGACCGAACAGGATGGGCATCTGGATTAGAAGCTGCAGACAGCTTCCGGTAGGGGATACACCATATTTGGCATATACCGCAGAAGTCTCATTCTGCATGGCCATCATGGACTCATTATCCTTGCGGTTCTTGTACTTAGCCTGAATGGCCTGAAGTTCCGGTGACATACGGTTCTGCAGCTTGGAGAACTTCTGCTGCTTGTATGTCAGAGGAGTCATACACATGTAGATCACAATAGTGAAGATGATGATGGCAAGACCGATGTTGGGGATTCCAACCTTGTCCAGCACAAAAAAGATGCCTTCCATCAGATATCCCAACAGGGAAGAAACAAATCCGATGATGGGCACAGTACTTTTAGTCAGTAACATAAATACTCCTCTTATGGTACGGGATCATATCCCCCCTTGGAAAAAGGATTGCAGCGCATGACCCGCCAAGCAGCCATGGCTCCGCCTTTTACGGCACCATACTTTTCCACAGCCTCCAGTCCGTACTGTGAACAACTGGGAAAATAAGGACATTTGGTGCTTTTCATCGGGGAAACATATTTTTGATACATCTTGATCGATTTGATCATTACTTTCTTCATATAAATTCGATAGTGCGAGTTCAATCTTCCTTATTAATAAGGATCTTATGAAGTTTCGCCAGATGCATCAGCGACTTCTCCACGTCCGCATACGTTGCGGTCGAAGCGCTGACTCTACATAGGACTACCATGTCCAAACCACTATTGAACATGCCTTCGTGTAGTCTGTAACTCTCTCGAACCAGGCGGCATAAATGGTGTCTTACCACGGAATTGCCAACCTTTTTGCTTACGGAGATCCCAAGGCGGTTTTCAGGCAGATGATTTTCCGCAACATACAACACCAAAAACTGATTGGCGTAGCTTTTGCCTGTTTTATACACTCTTCGGAAATCTTCGTTTTTCTTTAACGATGTTGAAAATTTCATGTCTGAATTAATTCATTTTCTCAAAAGAATAGGCCACATTGCTGTGGCCCATCGTACTCTGATCGTTTCTTCAGATATTAAGCGCAAAGGGTCTTTCTGCCTTTTGCTCTTCTGGCGGCCAGTACTTTTCTACCACCGGGAGTGCTCATTCTGGCTCTGAAACCATGCACTTTAGATCTCTGCCTTTTCTTAGGCTGATAAGTCATCTTCATTCGTAAACACCTCCTTACTCACTTCGTCCAAGGAAAATTTCTTTCCTATAATAAGTCGCATTTGCGGAAAATATCGGTCAAATTATACGTGTTATATTTGTGAAAGTCAAGGAAAAATCCATAATTTTTTGGAATCAGGTTATCCACTTTTTGTGGATAAAATGTGGATAATTATGTGGATAAGGTGGATATCTGTTTTCGTTTGATAAAACTCTCGTTTTGTATTATGATAAATGGAGCGGATTTCGCCCATTTTTGCATTTTACCCTTTTCCACGTGGTAGGGTACGTTTACATCGAAAATGAGCAAATTTCGCAGATTACGAAAAAGAAAGAGTTTATCCATGAGTTCTTCAGATCAGAATTTCAACCAGATAATTTCAGATGAGTGGAAAAATATCCAGGAACGGATCCGCAGAGAATATGAGCTTTCCGATATCTCTTACAAAACATGGATCCAGCCTCTCAAATTTCACAAGATGGAAGAGGATACGGTGATCATCATCATCCCTTCCGATCAGTCCATGTCCCTGAATTATATCAATTCCAAATATAAAGTCATCGTTCAGTACACCATTTCCGAATTGATTGAAAAAGATGTGACTGTTTCTTTTGTATTGGAAGGATCTTTGAATCAGGAAAAAGAAGGAAATGTGGATAACGAGACAGCGAACCGTCCTGTCTATAATCTGAATGCGGAATCCGCAAATCTTAACTCCAAAAATACTTTCGATACTTTCGTCGTTGGAAGCAATAACAAATTTGCACATTCCGCGGCACTTGCCGTAGCGGAATCTCCCGGTGATGTGTATAATCCCCTGTTCATCTACGGAGGTGCGGGACTTGGTAAGACCCATCTGATGCATGCCATTGGTCATTACATCCTGCAGCACAATCCGGATGTGAAAGTCCTTTATGTTACTTCCGAACAGTTTACCAACGAAGTGATCGAATCCATCCGAAGCGGTAATGCACAGGCCATGCCGAAACTTCGTGAAAAATACAGGACCGTAGATGTCCTCATGGTCGATGATGTACAGTTCATCATCGGTAAGGAAAGTACACAGGAAGAGTTTTTCCACACCTTCAATGTTTTGCATGATGCGGGAAAACAGATCATCTTATCTTCCGATAAACCTCCGAAGGAAATGGAAACTCTGGAAGAACGCTTCCGTTCCAGATTTGAATGGGGTCTGATCACGGATATCCAGCCGCCGGATTATGAAACAAGAGTGGCCATCCTTCAGAAAAACGCAGAAACGGAGCATAAATCCGTACCTTTTGAGATCCTTCAATATATAGCGGATCATATCCTTTCCAACATCAGAGAGCTGGAAGGTGCATTTCGTAAGATCATCGCTTATTCGCGGATCAACAATATCGTCTTAAATGAACTGACCATGAATCAGGCGGAAGATGCCTTAAAGGACATCGTCTCTCCCGAAAACAAGCGGGTGATCAACGAAGAATACATTCTTTCCGTTGTGGCCAAATACTATGACATCACAGTGGAAGACATCTGCTCCGAAAAGAGAAATGCTGAGATCGCACTTCCCAGACAGGTTGCCATGTACATGTGCAGCAATATCACCCATACAAAGTATGTGGATATTGCAAAGATCCTTCACAAAAAAGATCACACCACTGTACTTCACGGTATCAAAAAGATCGAAGAAAACATCAAAACCGATGATGACTTCAAAAACAGGATCAATATCATCACCAACCTGATCCTGGAAGGATGATATCAAATCCAAACTTATCCTCAAGGATGTGAATAGGTTATACACATATTCAAAAGTTTCTGGGGATAAATCATTATTGATGCAAGTGTCAGTTTTATGCTTATTTGGATTCACTTGTGTCATTGTGTATAAGGAACTGTCATAAAGGGCGTCATACAGGATGTCTTCACATGGTTTTACATTGTCCAAAGTGAGGGATTACAAGGCCTGAAGACGGTTATACACATATCTACACCCTATAATAATATGATGTACTAAATATTTATTAAAAGATAAACGGAAAGGACGAAACAGCAGATGAAAATCACTTGTTCAAAATCGAAACTGCTCGAAGGAGTTCAGATCGTATCCAGAGCAGTTCCCAATAAGACCACTCTGGATATCATGCAGTACATTATGGTAGAAGCTGATGATAACTTCGTTAAGATGACTGCCAATGATACGGATATGGGGATCGAGACCATCATCGAGGCAAATGTGGAAGAACCCGGTAAAGTAGCATTGGAAGCAAGGATCTTTTTGGATATCGTCAGAAAGCTTCCTGATAACGATGTTCTGATCCAGACTGATGAAAG
>JAFUUM010000072.1 GCA_017477805.1 Lachnospiraceae bacterium | reverse complement strand
TCGATCATACGGTCGAAGAGATAAACCTTGATACCGGCTTCTTTTGCTTTCTTCAGAACTTCGTCCCAACCTGTGGTCTCAGCTGCGGAGATCAGGAGATAGTCAACGCCTTCGGTAATGAAGCCCTGAGCTGCCTGAAGCTGCTCATCGTTCTTTAAGGAATAGTAGGTCTTCAGATCGTAGCCGTTAGCCTCGGAGAAAACCGCTTCCATATCCTTAACGTTTGCTTCACGATAACCGGACTCGGACGGGGGATTGTTGACCACACCTACCTTGATCTTACCGTTTGCGGATTTGCCGGTACTGCCACCGCCGCCGCATGCACACAGCACAAGCGAAAGTGCGAGAACAAGTACCAAAAGAGCTCTGAACTTTTTCATTTGATTTACCCTCCTTTTGTTTTTGCGCCCGTCGTTCCGGCCCTGTGCCGGCGACACAGGACGCTTTGCGTCCTGCTGAGAGAAACGCTTTGCGTTTCCTCCTTCGGGCTTACCCATGTAAAAGCATAGCCTATAGGGTATCGGAGGTAAATCGAGGTTCGTTTTGATTTAGTTAAGAATCATTTTGTTTTTGGTCTGCCACTTACAAAAAGTTAGCTTTCGTTTTACATCGGTTCATTTTGATTTTGTGCCCGGTATTCCGAGGGGGTAAGCCCCGTGTTTTTCTTAAAGATATAACTGAAATAGTGGGCATCGTTATAGCCCGCTTCCCTGGCCACCTGGGAGCTTTTCAGCCCTGTTGTCCGCAGCAGTTCCTTGGCTTTATTTAAGCGCAGGTAGATCAGATACTCCGTAAAGGACTGTCCGCTCTGCTGGGAAAAGACGGTGGAAAATCTGCTGTTGCTCATGTTCACCGCTTTGGCAACGTCCTGGAGCATGAGATTTGGATTGGCATAATTCCTGGACATGTAAACTTTCGCTTCATTGATGACGGAGTTACCTTTCCGTTCATCTCCCACTTCGCCCATTTCCCGGACGCCCAGGATCAGCGCCTGCTCATCCTGCTTTTCCACCAATAAATGGCGGATATGCCGTGCTGTCTTAAAGCTGTTTAAGATCCGCTCCGGTGCATCCACGATCTCGCCGATGCCCACCCGGATCCCGATACATTCCGTACGCTCTAACTCCCGTGCAAGGCTGGTACCGATGGCGTAGGCTCTCTCCTCCGCATCTTCCGGGGTATCTCCAAGGACAAGAAGACGGGTGCCGGTACGGCTGGGAGATGCATGGACGATGCCACCGCTGTTCTCCGATAACGTCACCGCCGCTTCCTGGCCCGGGCCCGTAGGCGAAAAGGCCGCATCCACAACGACATAATAGGGAGCCGGTACCGGAACTCCCATGGACCGGAGCTGCATCAGCGCGCTGACCGCATCCTCTTCCGCCGCTTCCTCGGAAAACAGGGAGCCGATGAGTTTTTCCTTCAAAAACTTCCCGTCTGTTTCCATACGGGCCTGAAGGGAGGCCGCATGCTCCAGGGTCTTTCTCTCGGTTTCGATCTGAAGGCTGACCTTGTCCAGGACATCCCGCAATTGTGTTGCATTGATGGGCTTTAACAGGTACTCCCGAACACCCAATTGGATGCACTGACGGGCGTATTCGAATTCATCATAACCGGATAGAACGATGATGCCGATCCAGGGCATCTGGACCCGTAGGATCCGGATCAGTTCCAAACCGTCCATAAAAGGCATCTTGATATCCGTGATGACAATGTCCGGGTTGGTGTCCCGGATCATGGGCAGCGCCATTTCCCCATCCGGCGCCTCCCCCACAAGCGTATAGGGTGTTTGCTCCCAGGGAAAAGATTCCCTGATCCCCTCTCTGACGACGATCTCATCGTCAGCCAGAAATACTTTCATTCTCAAAAATCTCCTCTCTTGTCCTGCAAGGTACACGGAAAGATACCTCCGTGCCGGCTTCGCTGCTGTCGATCAAAAGTCCGGCCATCTGGTTATAGTACAAACGGATCCGGAGGTTCACGTTGACAAGGCCAAAGCCCCCGCCCCCTTCGCTGACTGCAGGCTGTCCTTTTTTCATTCTGGAACTTAATTTCCGAAGCTGCTCCGCTGTCATACCGCAGCCCGTATCCTTTACGGAGAAAACAAGATCCCCATCTTCTTTTCTTCCGGTCACGGTGATCAGGCCGCCCCCGCGGTTATTTTTGATCCCGTGGTAAAGTGCATTCTCCACCAGGGGCTGCAACAGCAGTTTCAATATATAGAAGTCCCCGATATCGTCGGGGATATCGATCTCGTAGCGCATGATGTCGCGATATCTGGTCTGCTGGATCTTCAGATAGCCTTCGATATGCTTCTTCTCCTGGCTGATGGGGATCCAGTCCGCACCGGAGGATAAGCTGATGCGGAAGAAATCGCTGAGGGAACTGGTCAATGTGATGACCTCATCCACATCCCCTGCTTCTGCCTTCCACACAATGGCATCCAGAGTGTTGTACAAAAAGTGAGGATTGATCTGGGCCTGCAGGGTCCGGAGTTCCGCTTTTCGAAGCTTTTTCGCGTCGTCGCTGTTTTTCTCCCGCATCTCCTCCAGACGGTCCGCCATGTTATTGACCTGCATG
Organism: Lachnospiraceae bacterium; assembly: GCA_017477805.1. GTDB lineage: Bacteria > Bacillota > Clostridia > Lachnospirales > Lachnospiraceae > SIG336. Next base: position 728 of record JAFUUM010000072.1, on the reverse strand, counting down.
GTCAAGCTCCGAAGTTCCGCCAGCTCCGTATCCGGAAGCCTTGCGTTAAAAGCTCCGTCCGCCAGCCGCCCGGCAACTTCCTCCAGTCGCTCGATGGGCTCCCGAACCGACCTTGCCGTTGCTTTCATATAACGGTTTCTGAAGATCCAGGCAAGGATCACGATCACCACTTCCGCGATGGCTGTCAGGATGATGACCACCATCAGCGACAGGCTCATGCGGGCACTGGTGCCGATCTCCTGGGCGATATAATCATTGAGCATGCTGTCCACCAGGGCTGCCACATCCCGGACTTCCGTCAGCACCGCTTCGTTCTCCACCACCGGCACTTTGGCCTCGATATTGTCCCGGATACGGTCCACGTAATTCTCCAGGGTCTGCATGGTCCGGCTTGCGACGATAAGGGATAAGCGGTTTTCTTCCAGGGTCTGTTCCGTTACGGCTTCAATGGTAGCATCCACTTCATGGATCTTTCCGTAGATCCCGCTTTCCGCAAAGGTCTCCCGTCCGCTGATGATGTTCCAGGCACTGCCCGGGATCTCCGTTGCGACAGTGGTCTTTAAGCTGGCAATAGTCTCCATTCTCGTGATGGAGGTATGGTATTTCCAGGCATAGAACAACATCAAAAGAAGACTGATGACGATGGGGATCACCATCAGGAGCACCAGTTTTCTCGTCAGTTCGTCGATCTGTCCCAGGATACTTTTTTCTTTGCGCACTCGTTCCAT
>JAFUUM010000071.1 GCA_017477805.1 Lachnospiraceae bacterium | reverse complement strand
TTCGCTCAGAAGAATACTATATCAATATGATGATCGCCTGGTATTTTGCCACCGCTCTTGCCAAGCAGTATGATGCGGTGCTGCCCTATATCACGGAGAAAAAGCTGGATGTCTGGACCCATAACAAGACCATTTCCAAAGCGGTGGAAAGTTACCGTATCACACAGGAACAAAAAGCGTATCTGAAGACCTTGAAGATACGATGAAAAAAATTTTATAATTTTTCCAACAGTTGAACGGGCATATCCGTCTCTATAAATGAAGGCCTTTTAAAACGTAACCGAAAACAGTGATTGCGATAAAAGGAGGAGACGAATATGCCCAATTTGATTGACCTCGACATGCTGATGTTTACGGCCAAAGAGCGTATGTATGCAGATAAAGAAACATATCCGGGAGAGGATGAACGCACCAGATGGCAGGAATTGAAGCGCTTTATACAAACTATCATACAGAACTGATCCGCTGGTGCAGGGGCATGACGGGCAATAACGAGACCGCCAGGGAGCTTGTGCAGGAGGGCTTTGTGAAGGCTTTGCAGCATGAGACAACAGTCACCTCCCTTCGGGAAGAACAGGCAAAGGCCTGGCTCTACCGGACCATCCGGAACCTCTATATCGACCGGATCCGCCACACATCCAAAGAATGCATGGTGGAGGAATTGCCGGAACAGGGGGGAGTGACACCGGATGAGTACGCGGAGATCGAGATCGCACAGCTCCTGCAGACCCTGCCCGGCATCGACCGGAAGATCTTTGTCCTCCGGTATGTGGAGGGCCTAAGTTCCACTCAGATCGGCGAGATCTACGGCCTGCCCCCGGGCACCGTCCGGGCCAAATTATCCAACGCGAGGACGCTTTTGCGGACGGCGTTATCCGGAAGATGATAGAGCCAAAGTCCCGGCGTAAGAGCGCGGAAGAACCGGATCGAACTGAAACGCCCCGGCCGTAAAAACGAAAAATGACAAAGTAAAACGAGTCAAAATACATGTAACCAGGGAGGAAATCCATGACACAACTGTCCAAGAATCCGACAAAACTCATTGTAAACGCAGCCATCTGCGACACCAGAAAGATCAAATCGGAGAACTATGAAAACTACGAGGCTATCCTGATCAATTCCGACATGATGATCGTCAACGATTACAGTAAGGGCGTCCTCAACCGCCTGCAGGTGTCCATCAACAGCGACAACACCATCGAATTATCCGACGGGGAAGCGGATATCGATCCGGAAGTCAAGACCGTCAACGGTCCCTATGTCATCACCGGAGATACGGTTTTTGCACCTCATACGCTTCTGAAATTAAACGGCCCTCTGACCATCGAAAAGGGATCGGAGGCGACCCTTCGGAGCCTTGAGAAGATCGTTTTAAACGGTCCCATGACCTACCCCAGAAGTCTCGGAGGCTCCCTGCCCCAGATCGCTCACAACGGTCCCACAATCGTTTATCCCGATGACTGCATCCTTTTGGATCATACCTTTACCGTGGACCAGTACTTTGCCCTGCGGGCAAGAGAGAATGCAAGATACTTTGTCGCAAATACCGTGATCTTTTCCGCCGAAGCGGACATCCAGACCCTGGCGGCAAAGCATGTTTCTTTCCTGACAAAGCTGGCAGTGCTCCATGAAGATCAGGTAAATACCGGTGTTCAGCTGGTGGATGAAAAGACGGAACTTCGGGTGATCCCCGCAGGAGCTTTTTATGTGAAGGATGATACGGAGATCAACGAGAACCTGGTCAAACGGGGAAACGGCAATCTCTATATCGAAGGCGATGCGGCTTTTGCCAAGGACGCAGATTTGACAACGCTTTGCCCCCAGATCAAAAAGCTTGTGGTGAAAGGAAAACTCACCGTCTCCGCCGATCAGGAAGAAGCCTTTCGGAAGATCCCGGATGTGGAAGCGGAAGAACTGGAATTCCGGGGAAAATCCGCAAAGCACCGGATCAACGATCTTGCTACCTATTACCTGGATAAGCAGACCGTGGAACGGTATAAAGAGGGAATTGAGCTGACGGATATTGCTACCCTGACCATCGACCCCGAGATCCCCGTGGAGATGATCTATGACCGTCTCACCATTTGGGACATTGCTCTGATCCGCTGCAGCGCCGAGCAGGCAGGGGCCATCGGTGCAGTTTCCACGGATGTGGCCATGATCCGAGGCGGAAAAGGCGGAAACAGCGGGAAAAACAGCGGAAACGTACAGACAAACGGCCTGGTTGGTGGTATCATGAATGCGTTGTTCGGCGCATCCGGGGCGACTTCTGAGGACGTGGAAGAGGATCCGGAGGAGCAGGGGGAAACTACTGCTTCCACCACCGAACAAAATGTCCGCCTCATCAATGCGGACAAATACGTTTTATAGGTACAGGAGGAAAACATGCTGGAAGATGTGTTGAGAGCACAAAAGTCCCTATTTGAGACCGGCGCACAGTCGGTCCTTCGAGGGCAGGAGAACCGCGTACGCAGAGTGGTGATCCGAAACGGCGCCCTGGTGGAAAACGCCAGGTCCAATGAACGCGGCGTATCCGCGAAAGTGTATAAAAACGGGGTAAACGGATTTGCTTCTTCCGCCGAGTATTCTCCCGAAGCAGCGAAAAAAGTCATCGTTGCCGCAACCGAGAATGCAGGCTATTTAAGTAAGTATGCAGGCAGCAAAAAGCCCGCATATCCTGCCGTGGGAAGAGGAGAATTCCTGGCAGAACGTTTCATCATCGATTTTGAGCAAAAGCGCATTGTGGATGTCTGCAAACAGCTGGATGCGTATATTGCGGAGAAGTATAAAGATCTCCTCAGCCGCAGCGTGGTCTACAGGGAAGACACCATGGAGAAGTGGATCTACACCTCCGACGCGGAGGATGCTCATGTGACTTATCCCCGCATCACCGTATATACCACCCTGACCAAGGAGAGCAATCAGGGACAGCCCGTGGAGTTAGCGGAAGCCTTCGGCGGTCTTGGCAACATCGATGATCACTTTAAAGACTGGAATGCAGTCTATGAAAAGATCGATACCCTGTACAACAAACTCTGTCAGAAGGCAGAGGGCGTTTATGCCCGTGCCGGCATGAACACCGTGATCCTCGACCCTGCGGTGGCCGGCATGATCGCTCACGAAGCAGTGGGACATACCGTAGAATCCGATCTTGTGGATGCGGGATCCGTAGCAGGTCCCAACCTGAACAAGCAGGTGGCATCCGAACTCATCAGCATCGTGGACTACGCAAATACCACACCTTTCGGCGCACCTATCCTTCCCGTTTACGTGGACGATGAGGGCGTAAAGGCAGAAGATGCCGTTCTTATCGAAAACGGTATCTTAAAAGGCTACATGCATGACCGGGAGAGCGCACAGCGCTACGGCGTAAATCCCTGCGGTAACGCAAGAGGCTGGACTTTCTCCGACGAGCCTCTGGTCCGTATGAGAAATACCTTGGTACTGCCTGGCAAGGATAAACTGGAAGATATGATCGCTTCCGTGGAAGACGGTTATTATCTGGAGCATACCGGCAACGGCCAGGCCGACTTGACCGGTGAGTTCATGTTCGGTATCAACATGGGCTACGAGATCAAGAACGGAAAACTGGGAAAAGCCATCCTGGACACCACCGTTTCCGGCGTTGCCTTCGACTTGATGAAGACCGTGGATATGGTGGCCGATCAGGTAAAATGCGTATCCTGGGGAACCTGCGGAAAGAAGCAGCCTATGGCAGTATCCATGGGAGGCCCTGCCATCAAATGTAAGATCAACATGGGAGGGAGATAAGCATGGATATCCGAGAAGCATCGGATCTGTTAACAAAGATCCTGGAAGAGAAAAAGAAAGAGCAAAAGGATTTAAAGGCCCAGTACACCGTTACGGAAACAGAGACCAGAGAGATCACCATGGACAACTTTGAGTTTTCCCTGTTCCGTACCCTTTTTGATACCTCTGCATCCGTTTCCGTGATCGCAGACCAGAAGCCCGGAAAGACCGTAACAAACCAGTTAAATGAAGAGAACTTAAAGCAGGCGGTGGAGGATGCCATTGCAGCATCTGCATCGGGCGTGGCAGAGCCTTATTACGACATCGCCCCCGGATTGACACCCGAAGAGTTTTCTTTCGGTCCCTTAGAGCCTGATGTGGACAAACTCCTGGAGAGAGGCGCAGAACTGGCAAAGGAGATCAAGGAGAACTATCCGCGCATCATGATGCGGACCATGATCTTAAAGTACGTTCGCAGCCACGGCATCTATCGCAGTACCAACGGCAGCGAAGACGAAGTGACTTCCGGTTATTATGCATTTACCGTGACCTTTGCGGGTCATGAGGGGGATAAGACCACCGGTATGTCCGGTAGTTATGTTGCCATGAAGGACCTTGACACTCCCTTCATCGAACTCGGCAATGTCCGGACAGCTCTGGAATATGCCCAGAAATCACTGGATCCCATGACCATCGAGGGCAAGTTTGAAGGCCCCGTGATCTTTACCCCGGATTGTTTTGCCCAGGTACTGTACTACGGCCTTGGCGTACTCATCGACGACAGCGTGATCCAGGACCGGACCAGTCTCTGGAAAGACAAGATGGGAGAAAAGGTTGCAGCGGATCTTCTGACGGTGGGTCTAAGACCTTGGGACGAGCGCATTGTCGGACATGAAGTCCACACGGAAGACGGCTTCCGTTCCGAGGACTATGATGCCATCAAGGACGGCGTTCTGAAGAGCTTTGCCGTCAACCTTTATACCGCCAACAAGTGCAAGACAGAGTGTGCAAAGAACTCCGGCTTCGACCTCATTATTGAGCCCGGTAACACCGCTTTGGAAGACATGATTGCAGGGGTGAAGAAGGGCCTCATCGTGGGTTCCGTTTCCTGCGGACTTCCCTCGGCCAACACCGAGCTTGCAGGCGTTGCCAAAAACGCCTTCTATGTGGAAGACGGTAAGATCGTGAATGCAGTCATGGAGACCATGATCAGCTTCAAGATCTCCGACCTCCTGCAGAACATCACCGAGATCTCCAAGGAGACTGTCTGCGACGGCGGCATGGTTGTGCCCTATGTGAAAGCGGAGCACGTCCTGATCTCCGGAAAATAGAGAGAAACAATGGAGCATGTTCTGATCACCGGAAAAATAATAGACTAGGCAGAACGTGCCCTGATCTCCGGAAAAAAGAATTGAATAAGTAATAAACAAGATAAATCCCTACAAGTCAAATGGAACGACCTGTAGGGATTTTTTGCTGCTTTTCTGTGCCGGCTTCCCGCCCGTGGCCCTTCAACCGGCAGGGACCTTCTATTCCTGTTTTCTCCCATGGCATTTTTTGTATCCTGCGACAAAAATGGGCGGTTGTGCCTAAACGATTGGGGGCAGATTGACTTAGCCACAGTTTTCTGCGTCGGCGGCCAGGGAAAAAAGAGAAATTGTGCTTGGAACGTGAAAACAGTGTGTTTTAGTCACAGGTTAATGGAAAGAAAAAGAAGAAAGAACCGGAAAACTGTGGCTAAAGGTACGTAACACAGTGGATTTAAGCACATTCACCCGTTTGAAAAAGGAAAAAGAGCAGCAAAAGTGCTATGATGAAGAAGAAACCGGAAACAAAAAAGGAGGAGAGGGTATGGCAACAGCTAAAACGACAGCAAAAACAACGGCAAAGAAGACTACGGCTAAGACAACTGCGAAGAAGCCTGCAACAAAGAAGACTACGGCTGAGACAACTGCGAAGAAGACCACGGCGAAGAAGACAACGACGACGAAAAAGCCTGCAGCAGCAAAGAAGCCCGCAGCGAAGAAGCCGGCAAGCACCGCGGCAAAGACTTCCGGAACTTCCGTAAAGGTCACCGCTACGGAGAAGAAGCTTCTGGAACTGTACCGGGCAGCGGATGGGGACACCAAGAAGGCAGCCATGGCTCTCTTGAAAGGAGAGAAGTCCCAGCTCAGCGGGATCTTAAATTCCATCCTGGATAACAAGACCATCATGAATACCGTCAGCAGTTTCTTTAAATAAATATGGCAACCGCATGATCAGCAAAGGCTCTCACAACCCGTGGGAGCCTTTATTTTTGTGCCTTTAAAACGGCATGAAAAAATATTTGTAAAATTTTCA
>JAFUUM010000070.1 GCA_017477805.1 Lachnospiraceae bacterium | reverse complement strand
TCCGATGCGGATAAGCAGACGGTCTACCGGGCAAGAAAGATCCAGAGGTTCCTGTCCCAGCCCTTCTCGGTGGCAGAGAACTTCACCGGTGTGGCAGGACAGTATGTACCCTTAAAAGAGACTATCCGCGGGTTTAAGGCTATCATCAACGGTGAGATGGATGAGTATCCGGAAGCAGCATTCTTCAATGTGGGTACCATCGATGATGTGGTAGAAAAGGCAAAAACGCTGAAAGGCTAAACATAGCACATGAGTGAGCTTTTTACTTGCAATATCATAAGCAGCGACCGCGTCTTCTTCGAAGGCGAGATCCAGGAGATCATCCTGCCTACCCTGGATGGGGAGTACGGCCTCATGGCCCATCACAGTGATGTGACGGTGGCGATGATGCCCGGGGAGATCCGGATCAAGCTTCCGGACAATAGCTGGATCACCGGTATCGTCTCCGGCGGTTTTGCGGACATGGTGGACAACACCGCCAAGCTCTTTGCCTACACCTGTGAGCGCCCCGAGGAGATCGATGTGCGCCGTGCCCAGGAGTCCAAGGCAAGAGCGGAAGAGCAGATGCGCCAGAAACAGAGCCTCAGGGAGTACTATCATTCCCAGACTTCCATGGCAAGAGCCATGGCGAGACTAAAAGGCGCTAAGGCAGAAGACGTAAACGTCAAGAAACAAGGTTGAAAATTTGGTTAAAGACGGCACCCGGGAATTTCCCGGGTGTTTTTCTGTCCGGAAAAAGGCATTGTCCCCACCGCGGAATCACGCTACAATGTTGCATGCTGAGATTTGAAATAAGGAGATATGAAATGTACGCAGATCAGATCCTCTACGGAATCATCTATACCGGAAATGAAGAATGCCCCGAGGCTCACGCGGCCGCTGTCAAAGACGGCGTGTTTATTGCCGTGGGAGAAAAGGAAGATGTGGCGTCTTTTATTGGTCCTGATACGGAAGTGACGGAATGTGAAAGTGGATGCATCCTTCCCTCTTTTTGCGATGGACATGCCCATGCAACAACAACCGTAACTCTGGCGGGAGCCAGCCTCTACGGTTTAAAGACGGTGGAAGAGTATCTGCAGGCCATTTCATCTTATGTAAAAGAAAATCCGAATAAGAAAGTCTTTGTCGGAAAAGGCTATATCTCCGGTGTGTTTGACGAGGTTGGTCCCCGGGCGGAAATGCTGGATGGGATCTGTAATGACGGAAGATATATGATCCTCTACAGTGAAGACTGCCATTCCACATGGGTAAACTCCGCATGCCTTCGGGCTCTTGGTATCACAAAGGATTCAAAGGATCCCAAGGATGGCCGCATCGTCAAAGATCCTGTTACGGGAGAACCTACGGGCTGGCTCATCGAGACTGCCCAGAACCCGGTGGAGGATCTGCTTCCTCCCTATACGGTGGAGGATTATAAAGAAGGGATCCTGACCTATCAGAAGATGGCCTTATCCCAGGGCATCACCCGGATCTTTGAGCCTTTCTTTATCATCCATCAGGATGCGGAACTCCGTGTGGAAGCCTACAGACAATTGGAAGCGGAAGGTGCGCTGCATCTGACGGTACGCCTTGGTCTGCCCATTCAGAGCGATGATGATGCAAAAGCGGAAATGGAGAGAGCCATCCATCTTCGGGAACTGACCAAGGATCTGGCCCATGTCCGCCTGGATACCATCAAACTCTTTACCGATGGGGTGATCGAAAACCATACCGCCTTCCTGCGGGATGTTTACTGCGATTCCGATCCGGCACTGAATGATCACGGCGAACCCCTTTGGACAAAGGAAGCACTGAATGATATCGTGACCACCGCTGTGAAAAATGAATTTCATGTGCATATCCACTGCATCGGGGATGCGGCCTCGGATATGGCACTGGATGCCTTTGAAGCCGCAAATGCGGCATGCCCCGGAAATAGGAGCCGTTTTGCCATGACCCATCTGCAGATCCTGCATCCGGAACAGATCAGGAGAATGGCGGACTTAAAGGTCTTTGCCGTGGTAAATCCCTACTGGCATTTTAAGGATCCGCTGTATTTTCCCGTCATCGAAGTACCTTATCTCGGAGAAGAGAGAGCGGAAGAGGAATATCCCATGAAGGCACTGGTGGATGCGGGACTGATCCTGTCCCAGGCCAGCGATTTTCCTGTCACCGTTCCCGCAGAACCCTTTACCTCCCTGCAGCTTATGGTGAACCGGAAGCGCCAGGATTATATGGATCTTCCTGCCTTAAGACCGGAACAGGCCCTTACCGTAAAAGAGGCTCTTTCTGCCCTGACCTTGGGCGGATGCGCCCAGATGGGACTTGGTGAGCACAAGGGAATGATTTCTGTTGACAAAGATGCAGATTATATTATGATAGACAGTGATGCATTTAAGACGAAGCCGACTGAACTGTATGCGATGAAGGTTTTAAAGACCGTCATCGGGGGAAGGGAAGTCTGGTCAGTTTCATCAAATGAGGAGAGTTTATTATGAAAAGAAAAGAACTGGTAATGGCCAGCGCCCTGCTCCTGGCCGGATCCGTAGCCCTCTTTGGGTGCGGAGGCAACGCAAAAGGTAATGAAGACAAAGACGGAAACGGCTATGCCGACGAGATTTATCTGTACAACTGGTCCGAATACATGACCCAGGATGTACTGGATCAGTTCGAAGCCGAGTACGGCATCAAGGTTGTTGAGACCACCTATGAGTCCAATGATGAACTTCTTGCAAAGCTCATCGCAGGTAAGAGTGGAGAATACGATATCGCGGTTCCCACCAACACCTACATCACCGCATTCAAGGACAACAACCTCATCGAGCCCTTCGATGAAGGTGCCATCACCAATCTGGAGAACATCGATCCCGCTTACCGCGGCCTCGTTTATGATCCCGACAACAGCTATTCCGTACCTTATATGGGAACCTTATCCGTTATGCTGGCTAATCAGCCTATGCTGGATTCCCTTGGCGCAACCGTAGATACTGCGGATGACCTTTTAAATCCTGCTCTGGCAGGCAACATCCTGATGATCGATGACGTTGAGGGTATCGTTACTCTGGGTCTCGAGGCAACGGATCAGGATCCCGTTACTACCGATATCAACGCACTTGGCGCAGTAAAGGATTATCTGCTCCAGCTGAACTCCAACCTGAAGTCCTATTCTCAGATCGCAGATGAGAGAATTTCCATCACCAGAGGCGAAGTTGCACTGGCTTACATCTACAGCGGTGATGCTCTGCAGGCTATGGCTGAGAACTCTGATCTGAAGGTGGTCATGAGACAGGAAGCTTTCCCTCTGACTCTGGACAACTTCGTGATCTTAAAGGGAACCAGACACAAAAAGGAAGCACAGCTCTTCATCGACTTCATCCTGCGTCCCGAGATCTATGCTCAGTTAGAGGATGAGTTCCGGTATGTATGCTTCAACCAGGCAGCTGTACCTTATCTGCCC
>JAFUUM010000069.1 GCA_017477805.1 Lachnospiraceae bacterium | reverse complement strand
TGGGCACCCTCCCTTCGGTACCATGAGGGAACCTTTTATCTCATGTTTGCCGCCAATGATACGGGGACCACTTATCTTTACCGGGCATCCTCCATTGAGGGGCCCTGGGAAAAGAGCGTGATCGCCGGCTTTTATCATGACGGCAGCCTGTTGTTCGATGAAGACCGGGTATATGTGGCCTACGGAAACCGTGAGATCAGACTGACGGAACTGGAAGCGGATCTGTCGGGTCCGAAAGAAGACGGTCTTGACCGGATCCTGATCCGGGAGTCCGATGATAATCATTTCCTGGGATACGAAGGCAGCCATCTGCAAAAGATCCGGGGAAGATATTATCTGTTTAACATCCATTCTCTGCCGGATCGGTGGATGCGGACCCAGAGCTGTTTTTCCGCAGCATCCCTGACGGGAGAGTTTACCGGGGGAGATATCCTATGTGATGACCTGGGGTATTTCGGACAGGGCATTGCCCAGGGCGGTATCGTGGATACGCCGGAGGGAAAGTGGTACGGCATCTTTTTCCAGGACAGAGGCGGAGCCGGGCGGATGCCCATGATCCTGCCCATTACCTGGAAGGGAGATCAGCCGGTGATCGGTGAAGGCGGCATCGCACCCACGGAGATCGAGATCGGAGTTTGCGCTCCGGATCCTTCCAATCCCGTAAGCGGATACAGAAGTCTCTTTGGAAGCGATGATTTTAAGACTGAAGATCTGAAGCCTTATTGGCAGTGGAATCATGAGCCGGAAACAGGCCTTGTAAGCTACGGTAAAAACACGGAAGGCTTGACCCTGCGGACGGACAGGGTCTGCGATCGGATGGATCTTTCGGTAAATACCCTGACCCAGAGACTGATATTGCCCCGGTGCAGCGGCACCGTCACAGTGTCCGGAAAAGATCTGAAAACCGGAGACAGAGCGGGGCTTGGTATCCTGTGCGAGGAATATACTTATCTTGCGTTGGAAAAAACGGAAACGGGAACAGACCTGATCTACGTGGCGATCAAAGGCGGCTGCGGGCAGCAGGAAGATCCCGGGGAACAGACAGAGACGCCGGATGATACGGCGAAGATCCTGCAGCGGATCCCTCTTGATACGGAGCGGGGAGAAACCGTCGTGATCCGTACGGAAGTCAGCTCCTTTGCCCCTGTGGGGAATGTGACCTATGCATGGAAGGACGAGGAAGAGGAGGAGTTCCGGCCCCTGCCTTTCTGCGCACAGCTCCGGTTTACCTTAAAACATTTTGTGGGCGGCAGGTTTGCACTGTTTGCCTATAGTACAAAGGCCCCCGGCGGCTCGGCTGCGTTCCGGGATTTCACTTACGAGAGCAAATAAGAATACAGGAAACAAAAAAACCGGCAGCGGAATGGTCCGTTGCCGGTTTTCTTTGTGTGAATGATCAATTACTCTGTGCGACGTGATAATCCGTGGAAGCGGAAGTCCGGCTGTGGAACAGGGACCGGAATTCGCCGGGGGTGCAGCCTTTCTTTGCTTTGAAGGTCCGGTTAAATGTAGAGATACTGGAAAAACCGGACTGCAGCGCCACATCCGTAATGGAAAGATCCAGCTGCGCTAAAAGGATCTCTGCCGCCTTGATCCTTCTGCTGATGAGGTAATCGTAGAAGGTACAGTTCATGTACTCCTTAAAGAGCCTTGTAAAATGGAACTTGGAGAAACCGCTGTGTTCCGCAACCTCATCCAGGGTCAGGTCATCGGTGTAGTGCTCATCGATGTACTCAAGGACACCGTTTAACTTGGAGAAGTACTCCCGACGCTTGCCGGGGCTGCTCTCCGTAAAGAGATTGACCTGGTTAAGCTGGCTCCGGGAGAGGAGCGTAAAGATCTGGAAGAGGTTTGCGTAGATGGAAAACTCGTAAAACTCCGTGTTCTGGAAGTACTCATTCCAGATCTGGGTAAAGAGTCCGTAGATCTCGCTGTAAACGGGAGCGTAATTCTCCGGGGTGATGTGGATACACTTATCCAGCATAAAGAGGACGCTGTTGTACTCCTTTAAGGCGGAGAAAAAGTCCACATTGAAGAGGCACACAAAGCGGGCACCGGTCTCCGGCGCATAGAGGGCGTGCATCTTCCGGGGAGGGATGATGAGGATGTCTCCGGTGTTGATCCGGTAGTCTTCCCCGTCCACATTGGCATCGTAATAATTTTCCACGGGGATGATGACCTCGATGGCATCATGCCAGTGCTGGGAGTAATTCGTCGTAAGGTTGTTGTACCAGAGTCGTACGGATCCGTCGGTAGGAAAGATGCCGTTTTCTTTTTCCGCATCCTGGATCCTGCCCCGGTAGTCCGTATTCTGGGCATAGTAATTTAAATGTATGCCGTCTGCTTTTACTTTCATATCTTGTCCCCTGCTCATTCTAAACGAATAAGTCATTGCTCAAATAGCAATCCAATACGTCACGAACTTATCATATCTTGCTATTGTTTTCAAGTCCTTTTTCTGGTCGACCAAAAAAGTATACAGTGAATTTGGGACACTTTAGTAAAATCTACTAAAATTTGCACAAAAACTTTGGAAGTGTAAAGGCAATATTTGAAAACGATTAAGCAAAAAATGATAAGCCTGATAATAACGCAAACCGCTATCATCATTGTGAGATGCGTGTTTTACCAATAACCGCAAATTTTGATAATCAAAAAGGAACATGAAATGTACGGTTTTCATAGAAAAAGCGCAAAGGCAGTGGCAGTGATCCTTGCTGCAGCCCTGGCTGTGACCTCCGGTTGCGGAACAAATACCGGTAAAACAGCTCCTGCGACGGAAAGTCAGCAGGCAGAAACGGTGGCAGAGACTTCGGCGACCACCGCAGCAGCGGAAACAACAGAGACGACAGTAGAGGAAGAAACAACTATGGAAGATGCGATCCCTGCATTAAAGGATTGTGTGGAAGCAAAAATGGGATGCCGCTTCGGCTGCGCCATCACCGGGGATGAGCCCTGGGATATCGGAGTATGGAATATCGTTACGACCCACTTTAACAGCGTAACCTTCGGAAATGAGTTAAAGCCCGACAGTCTCTTCGGTTACAGCGTGACCAAGTGCCCCGGCACACAGGAAGCGGAATTGAACGGCGAGACCATTACGGTTCCCGTCATGGATTTCTCCAGACCCGAGAAACTTCTTAATAAGATCCTGAAGTGGAATGAGACCCATCCCGATCAGGCATTACAGGTCAGAGGCCATGTACTGGTCTGGCACTCCCAGACACCGGAGTGGTTCTTCCATGAAGATTACGATAAGGAAAAGCCCTACGTTTCCAAAGAGGAAATGGACAAGCGCCTTGAGTGGTACATCCGGGAAGTCCTGACACACTTCGTCGGCGAGGACAGCCCTTACAAAGACGTGTTCTACGGATGGGACGTGGTAAACGAAGCCATCTCCGACGCCACCGGAACTTACAGAACGGAAACGGAGAAGCCGGAAGAAGCTCTTTCCGAAGACAGACACGGAAGCAACTCCAGCTGGTGGCATGTTTACCAGAGCGAAGAGTTCATCATCAACGCTTTTAAGTACGCAAACAAGTACGCACCGGAAACACTGGAGCTCTACTATAACGATTACAACGAATGCCAGGCAGGTAAACGCGCCGGCATCATCAAGCTCTTAGAGGCTGTGAAAGCCGAAGAAGGAGCTCCCGGAGTGGGAACCCGTATCACCGCAATGGGTATGCAGGGTCACTACGGTATCGCAGGTCCTTCTTACACTGAGATCGAATTGTCCGCCAAAGAGTACGGCAAAGTTGTTGGCGAAGTTCAGATCACGGAGCTGGATATGAGAGCCAGCGAAGATTACGACGGCACGAAGGAAACCCAGGAAGCCGAGTACGAAAAGCAGAGAAAGCAGTACAACCTCTACTACTACGCACTGCAGTCCGCCCAGAATTCCGGAGACGTAAAGATCACCGGCATCACCTTCTGGGGCACCGTGGATAAGTACTCCTGGCTGCAGTCACGGTCTAATGTGGGCGGCGGTAACACCACCAAGCAGGGCCAGTGCCCGCTGTTGTTTGATAACTACTACGAACCGAAGCCTTGCTTCTGGGTATTTGCGGAATAGACCGCAGCAGACTTTTCGGGACTTCATTATTGGAGCAGAGTATGAAAAAGACATCTTCGAAAATCGGAATAGTTGCCGGGGTTGTCCTGGTGCTGGCATTTGTCCTCATCTTAGTGAGTTTGAGAGATGTGGAGGATTACCACTACAAATATGAAGGCGTTGACCTGACCAAAGATGTGGAAGGTATGGAAAGGACCGGTACTTATACCGGATATCTCCTGGCACATGAAAACGGAGCTACTCCCGAAGGGACTATTTCCGTAAATCTTTTTGAGAACACCCACGAGGGAGATGTTCGGGAGGTAACTTCCGGAATGCCCGCAGAGGGAGTTGCCAAAGCTCTGTATACGGAGAACGGTTCCGTAACAAGCTGGGAAGTGAATGTTCCCAAGGCAGGTTTTTACAACATGTATCTGGAATACCTCCTGCCGGAGTCCAGAGGCGTGGCGGCAGAAAGATCTCTCCTGATCAACGGCGAGATCCCCTTTGATGATGCCAGAGAACTTTGCTTTACCAGAGTCTGGAAAGACGGCGGTCCCAAAAAGGTGGATAACCAGAAGAATGAGATCCGCCCTCAGCAGGTGGAAGAGTACACCTGGCAGTCTTCCTATTTCGAAGATGATATGGGCTATGTGACAGAGCCTTACCGGTTCTGGTTCGAGCAGGGCGTGAACACCATCACCCTGCAGGCCGTAAACGAGCCCATGTACATTTCCGTACTGGAGCTTCGCGGTATCGAGAAAGATCTTACCTATGAGGAGTACCTGGCTTCCTGTCAGGGAACAAGCGGATCCGACACCGCAAAGCAGTACATTCAGATCGTACAGGGTGAGGACTCCACCTTCAGATCCGAGTCTTCTCTGTATGCGAAGTTCGACAGATCTTCTCCCACAACGGTTCCCAACAGTGTGACAAACACGGTACTGAACTACGTGGGCGGTGACAGCTGGAGAACCAACGGTCAGTGGATCGAGTGGGCATTTGAAGTTCCCGAAGACGGTTTCTACAACGTCATGATCAAGGGCCGTCAGAACTATAACCGCGGATCCGTGACCAACAGAACCGTATCCATCGACGGTGAAGTTCCTTTTGCAGAACTTCGTGAAGTATCTTTCTCTTACGAAAACGACTGGAACTGCCTGAAACTGGCAGACGAGAATAAAACACCTTACAAGATCTACTTAAAAGCCGGAACCCATACCATTCGTATGGAGGCTACTCTCGGAGGCCTTGGTCCCATCCTTGAGGAACTGGAAGACTCCACCTACCGGCTGAACCAGATCTACAGAAGGCTGCTGGTCTACACCGGTGCAACTCCTGACCGTTACAGAGATTATCACATCGAGAGCACCTATCCCGAGGTTATGGAAGCCATGGATCTTGAGTCCAAGAGACTTTACAAGATCGTGGATGACATGGTGGCTTACTCAGGACAGAAAGCGGACCAGATCGCAACTGCCCAGACGGTAGCGGTACAGCTGGAACGCTTCTGCAAGAAACCGCAGAAGATCACAACCGAATTTACAACCTTTAAAGATAACATCACCGCACTGGGTACCGCTTCTCTGAACATGAGCGAGACCAAACTGGATGTGGACTATCTGGTGATCAGCGGTGAGAACGTAACACCCAAGACCGAGAAGGCAAACTTCCTCATGAAGCTCTGGCACGAGATCAAATCCTTCGTTGCTTCCTTCTTTGTGGATTACAACTCCGTGGGTGATGTGTACGACGAGAACGGATCTGAAAAGATCGTGAAAGTTTGGGTGACCACCGGTCGAGACCAGGGTACCATCTTAAAGACCATGGTGGACGATGACTTTACCCCAAACTCCAACATTAAGGTCAACGTGGAGATCGTAGATCCCAACGCTCTCTTAAATGCAGTGCTTGCCGGAAGAGGCCCCAACGTAGCCCTTTCCGTCAGCGCGGATAAACCTGTAAACTACGCCCTCCGTGGCGCATCCGTGGACCTTACCCAGTTCTCTGATTATAAGGAAGTCTTCTCTCACTATTCCGAGAGTTCCTACGAACAGTTCAGACTGGACGGCCACATTTATGCAGTACCTGAGACCCAGACCTTCAATGTTATGTTCTACAGAAAGGACGTACTGGAAGAACTGGGACTGGGAATACCTCAGACCTGGCAGGAACTCATCGAGATGCTTCCTACCATCCAGGGTAACAACCTTTCCATCGGTATTCCTACCGCAGCAGGCAGCAGCACCACTGCAACTGCTTCCACGGCCATCATGAGTAACGCACCCGACCTGTCCATGTACTTCTCCCTTCTGTTCCAGAATGGTGGAGACATGTACAACGAGGCAGGAACTCTGACTACCGTCAATACCGAAGAAGGTGTTAAGGCCTTCGATGAGTACGTAAGATACTTCAACGACTACGGTATTCCTACGGTTTACGATTTTGTCAGCAGATTTAGATCCGGTGAGATGCCCATCGGTATCGCACCTTACAGTACCTACAACACCCTGATGGTTTCCGCACCCGAGATCAGAGGTCTTTGGGACTTCACACTGATCCCCGGAACGGAAAGACAGGACAGCACTGGTAAGACCTACATCGACCGGTCCGATTTCATCGTCGGAAACGCAACCATGATGATCGCCACCGACGACGAAGAGTTAAAGAACGCCGCTTGGGAGTTCATGAAGTGGTGGGCAGAGCCCGACACCCAGGTAAGATTTGGTCGTGAGATCGAGGCACTCCTCGGTGCATCCGCAAGATACAACACCGCAAACAGAGATGCCTTCAGTAAACTGTCCTGGAGTTCGGACGATATCGCAGTCCTGAACGAACAGTGGGATTACACCCGCGGTATCCGCGAGGTGCCCGGCGGTTACTTTACCGGACGACACATCTCTAACGCCATCCGTAAAGTTATCAATGATAAGGTTGATGCCCGTGAGGCCATCATCGATTACTCCATCCTCATCGACGAGGAGATCAGAAAGAAACGAATTGAGTTCGGTATGCCGGTGGATGAATAAGCCCGGCGAGTGGAGACTGATATGAAAGAATATCTGAACAAATTGATCACCCTCCGCAAACACAATGCGCAGGTGGCATGGAAAAAAGCAAAGACCAGAAAGATGTGTTACGCATTCCTGGCACCCTACTTCATCCTGTTCACCATGTTCTACGTGTTCCCTGTGGTGGCGTCCATTTATTACAGCTTTACCTATTACAACATTCTGGAGTCTCCTAGATTTATCGGACTTCGAAACTACATCAGCCTGATCCTGCAGGATGACATTTTCCTGGTGGGTGTGAAGAACACCTTTATGATCGCCGTGATCACGGGACCCCTGGGCTACATTATGTCGTTCCTGTTCGCATGGCTCATCAACGAGCTTCCGAGATGGGTAAGATCTGTAGCAGTTATCGTTTTTTACGCACCCTCCATTGCGGGTAACTGTTACGTGATCTTCTCCGTATTCTTTAGAGGCGATGCTTACGGTTACGTAAATGCATTCCTGATGAACCTGGGTATCATCGATGCGCCCATCCTGTGGCTTATCAACCCGACGTACATGCTTCCGATCTGTATGCTGGTCATCCTGTGGATGAGCCTTGGTACCGGATTTTTGTCCTTCGTTGCAGGTCTGCAGGGTGTGGACAAATCCCAGTTCGAAGCAGGTTACATGGACGGAGTCAAGAACAGATGGCAGGAACTTTGGTTCATCACCCTGCCTAACATGAAACCCATGCTGATGTTCGGTGCGGTCATGAGTATCACTCAGGCCTTCGGTGTCTGCGACGTTACCATGGCCCTCTGCGGTTACCCCAGTACCGACTACGCAGCAAGAACCATCGTGACACACCTTTACGACTACGGTTTTGACAGATTTGAAATGGGTTATGCATGCGCCATCGCAACCATCCTGTTTTTGATCATGATCTTATGTAACAAGGCAATTCAAAGTCTCCTTAGGAGAGTGGGAACCTGATATGAGCGAAGCGAGAGCAATCAAGACAAAAATCAAGAAAGAAAAAGAGCAGGTTTACAGGAAACCGCTCATCAAGAGAAGAAAACCCAACCGTTCGGTGGCAGGAGATTTCTTTTTATACCTGTTCCTGATCCTGGTGGCAGTTGTCATGGTGTTCCCTATCGTTTACGCCGTGAGTTCCGCCTTAAAGCCTCTGGATGAACTGTTCAAGTTCCCTCCTACGGTATTCCCGCAGCATCCGACACTGGATAACTTCTCGGATCTGTTCGTTACCATGGGTAAGAGCTGGGTAACTTTCTCCAGATACTTATTTAACACCGTATTTATCACCGCGGTAGGTACCGCAGGACATCTGATCATCGCATCCATGGGTGCATTCGTTCTCGCTAAGTACGAATTCCCCGGAAACCAGGTGTTCTTCAAGATCGTTACCGTGGCCATGATGTTCACCGGTTATGTAACGCAGATCCCCAACTACCTGATCCTCAATAAGCTTGGTTGGATCGATACCTACTGGGCCATCATCATTCCCGCATTTGCATCTCCCATGGGACTGTTCCTGATGAAACAGTTTATGGAAGGTCTACCCACTTCCCTTATCGAAGCGGCCAAGATCGACGGTGCAAACGAATGGAGAGTTTTCTCCGGTATCGTAATGCCTAACGTTAAACCGGCGTGGATGACACTGATCATCTTCTCCGTACAGGCACTTTGGAACAACCGTGCATCAACCTTCATCTATTCCGAAGAAAGAAAGACCCTCGTATTTGCAATGCAGCAGATCCAGGGCGGCGGTATCGCCAGAACCGGACAGGGTGCGGCAGTACTGGTAGTTCTGATGGCAGTTCCCATCGTGATCTTCATCTTCTCCGAGAGCCAGATCCTTGAGACCATGGCAAGTTCCGGATTGAAAGACTGATCTAACCGTTGCGAAGAAAACCCATTCGAAAAGGGGCAGAGATATGCGAAAGACGAATTTACTGATCCGAACCGGCGCCGCAGTACTGGCGGGGATGATCCTTGCTTTATCCATTCCCGGTCAGAGCGCATACGCAAAAGAATACGGATACACCTACAACTACGATTATTGGGAAGATGTTCAGGAAAGCCCGGACTTTTATACGGTATGTAAGGTGTTTACCTACACAGACCTTGGTCTTGATACAAAACTGAACTCACCCCAGGGACTATTCGTAAAAGGCAGCGATCTTTATCTGTGTGATACCGGTAATAACCGGATCATTCAGCTGCACAGAGACAGCGCGGAAAAACTGGAAGTTGTCCGCATCATCGATTCCTTTAAGGAACCGAACGGATCGGAGAAACTCAATAAACCAACAGACGTGGCAGTATCGGAAGATGACGAGTTTTTCATCGCCGATCAGGGCAGTGCAAGAGTCCTGAAACTGGACAATGACTTAAATTACCTGATGCAGTTCGATAAGCCCGTGGACAACACCCTGGATCCCAACCTGGAGTTCCAGCCCAACAAGCTGGCTGTGGATACCGCAGGCAGAGTTTACTGCATCGCCACCGGTATCAACAAAGGTCTGGTGAAATATGAAAATGACGGAACCTTCTCCGGTTTCGTGGGAGCAACCCCCGTTACCTTCGACTGGACGGATTACATCTGGAAGCGGTTTGCATCCCAGGAACAGAGAGCAAAGATGGTTTCCTTTGTTCCTACCGAGTATGACAACATCTGCATGGACTATGAAGGCTTCATTTACGCCTGCACCGGTTCCGTAAAGCCGGATGACCTGGACAGCGGAGCTGCGGATGCCGTCAGAAAACTGAACCTGATGGGCAGCGATATCCTCGTCAGAAACGGTAACTATCCCGTCTTCGGTGACCTCTACTGGGGTGCCGGCGGCGGTTACGAAGGTCCTTCCTACTTTACCGATATCACGGTAATGGAAAACGACATTTACGTTTGTTTGGATCGTAACAGAGGCAGATGCTTCGCTTACGACGATCAGGGACGTCTGGTATTTGCATTCGGCGGTAACGGTAACATGGACGGTTACTTCAGAAGACCTACCGCCATCGAGCACATCGGACATGATCTGTATGTCATCGATGACCTGGATAACTCCATCACGGTGTTTGTACCCACTCCCTTCGGAGAAAAGGTTTACAGCGCCATCGAGGAGTTCGATCTTGGTAACTACGAAGCTTCCGGACAGGCCTGGGAAGAAGTCATGGCCCAGAACGGAAACTACGATCTGGCCTACATCGGTATCGGAAGATCCCTGCTGCGTCAGAAGCAGTACAAAGAGGCCATGAAGTATTTCGAACTGAAATACGACGAAGATAATTATTCCAAAGCTTACAAACAGTATCGAAAACAGTGGGTGGAAGAACACATTGTGATCATTGTCATCGTGGTTCTGGCACTGTTCCTGATCCCCATGACCATCGGACGTGTAAGAAAGATCAAATGGGAAATTGACAACGCTGATATTTTCAGAAGATAGGACGAGAGATATGAATGTAGCGAGAGCGAATATGACCAAAGGTCAGAAATATGCAGACTCCCTGAAGTTCGCATTATACTGCATCACCCATCCCCTGGATGGCTTCTGGGATCTGACCCATGAAAAGAGAGGAACCTATGCGGCAGCAAACACGATCCTGTTCGTGACACTGCTGGTCAGGATCATGAAACTGCGTTACACCAGTTTCGTATTCCTGAGGGTGTACTGGGAAGGCATCAATATCTTCCTGTATCTGGCCAGTATCCTGTTCCCGCTGTCCCTGTGGGTTGTCGGTAACTGGGCGCTGACAACGCTCTTTGACGGAAAAGGAAGACTGGGACAGGTGTACATGGCAACCTGCTATGCACTGACCCCCTATCCGCTGATGCAATTTCCGCTGATGGTCTTTTCCAACTTCGTTACCGTGGAAGAGGCAGAGTTTTATTCGGTACTCAGTGCCATCTCCCTGATCTGGTGTGCGCTGCTGATCGTGGCGGCCATGGGACAGATCCACGAGTATTCGGCGGGAAAGAACATCC
>JAFUUM010000068.1 GCA_017477805.1 Lachnospiraceae bacterium | reverse complement strand
CCCGGGCAGGAGCTTGTCCTTTCCCGCAGCCTCACCCTTTTTTCGGAAAGCGATCGCCTTGATGAGGGATACCACAAAGAGCACAAACCAGATGAAGGCACACACCAAAAAGGTCAGGTAATGAGCGCCTTCCATATGTCCGTTCTTTCCGGCTATGGCACCGTAACACCACAAAAGGATCTCGTATGCGGAGGCCTTGAACTTGTGAAGGTTATATCCGATACCCCCGATGAGGCCCTGTGTTTTCAGGGCTTCGATGCCGTCGGTGTAAAACAGATCCACCAGGTAGGGGGCACTGAGAAAGTGATTGATCAGATAGTAGGCGATCATGGTAAGGACCACAGGGATCGCACCGATGCCTAGGGCCTTGCCCCACCCGGAACGCTTTTTCAAAAGGCTCACGGGGGCCCAGAACAAAAGCAGGAAATAAGGACGCATCAGCGTCAACAGTGCCGTGATCACAAAGAGCCAGATGATCAAACTGCGGGAAGCAGCGATCTTTTGAATGCCTCCCATGTAAACTTTGGATCCTGCGCCCCGGAAGACCAGTGCCGCGTAGATCAGTAACAGGCCGTAAAAAGTGGCTTCCGGCATCACCGATAAGGTAAATCTCGTCACCGGCATAAACAGTCCGTAGGCTGCCATCACCGCTGCAGTCTGTGCACGGCCAACCTTCATGATCAGTCCAAAGCCCAGCATGGCAAGGCTCATGATCAGAAGGTTACAGAAAATGGGTGATAACAGGTTCCATCCGAAAAGCAGTGCGTAGATCACAAAGAACAGCAATAACACCGGGCTCCATGCCGCAAAGGACAATAGCTCTCCGTGCTTTTCGTTAAACCCGAAGTACCCATGGGGAAATCCGTATTTGCTGACAGCTTCCGTCAGCTTGTAATAAAAGAGTTCGTCATTCCAGGGGGAAGTCGGCAGATAGATATCCGTCAGTTTCTTCCCGTCCATGGCGCAGCGGAGGATCCCGAAGAGCCAGGGCGTTACCGCCAGCAAAAGGACCCTGAGGAGAAGTCTCCAGTCTGCGTTTTTCAGCTTAGTCTTCATAAACTTCTTCTTATTTGTTCAGTTCCTTCATGTATGAAGCGATGGCATCGTGCCAGTCCGCAAAGCGGAAATCGGAGGTCAGACGGAACATGTAATTATCCAGCATGGAGTAATGAGGTCTGTCTGCAGACTGAGGGAACATCTCCTTGTACTGTTTGCTGGTGATATGGTTCACGGTCACGTTTTTGCCCGCAAGACGCATGATCTCGTCGGTGAAATCTGCCCAGGAGCAGCTGCCTTCGCAGGTGGCATGGAAGATACCGTAGTTATCCGTATCCGCAAGGAAGGCCATGGCCTTAGCCAGTTCCGTTGCAGCCGTGGGATTACCGAACTGATCGCAGACCACATTTAAGGTGTCCATCTTTTCGGAGAGTCCCAGCATGGTCTTTACGAAGTTCTTTCCATCACCGTAAAGCCAGGCGGTACGGAGGATAAAGAAGCGGTCCGCAAACTGCTGTACCATCTGCTCTCCCGCATATTTGGTCCGACCGTAAGCACTGATGGGTGCGGGCTGGTCGAATTCCGTAAGGGGTCTTTCACTGGTGCCGGGGAAGACATAGTCCGTAGAGATGTGGATGAGTTTTGCTCCTGTCTCCGTAGCGGCGATACTTAAATTCCGGGGGCCGATGGCGTTGATCCGGCAGGCCGCTTCTTCGTTTGTCTCGCAGCCATCCACATTGGTAAATGCTGCGCAGTTGAAGATGGCATAAGGCTTTACTTCCCGTGCAAAGGAAAGGACCTGATCCACGTTGGTGATATCCAGTTTGGTAATGCCCTCGCCGTCGCACACATCGGTGTTAACCAGTTCATATTCCGTTTTATCTGCATAGAGTTGTCCGATGGCACGTCCAAGCTGTCCGTTACATCCGGTCACAATGATCTTCTTCATTTTTCTTATCCTTCCTTCCCCTTTTTTGTCCCGCCCGAAAGTTTCATCAGCAGCGGGTTCTTCTCCACCACATGGTAACTCACATAAGAAAGAGCGATGACCAACATGATCCCCACCATCACTCCAAGGAGCGAAACGGGGGTAAACTTCTCAAAATCAAATATCTTCCGGTCCAAAAACAGGATCGGGTAATAATGCACCAGGCACAGGGAATAACTGATATCTCCCAATAAGATCAGCGGCCTTGGCATCTTCCAAACCTGTCCCATGATAAAGAAACCGATCACCAGGATGGCTGCGGGGATCTCCCGAAGCGGTACCCGATAGGAGAGCACCAGCATCTGCAGGGCATCCTCGGGGATAAAGAGGATCACCAGCATCGCGATGGATACTGCCAGAGAGATCCATGCTGCGATACCCTTTCTGCGCTTTCTTGTTTCTGCGTTCATCCCCGCCCGGTCTCCGGCGTTTTCCCCCTCCAGCCATGCAAAGACTCTCTGCAGTACCGGATACAGTGCCATGCCGAATACGAAATTCAGGGCCACTGGTCCACCGTAAAGTTTGACGGCGGCGTACTTGGAGGGATGGATGAATTCAATGGCCACCATAAGGATGATCAGCGCCGAAGCGATATACCCTCTGTACTTTTTGCTGATCTTCAACGCGATAAAGAACATCAGGTAAAAGTACATCACCATGTTGATGGTCCAGCCCACCCGCAGGATGGGTGCGATAACTCCCCCGCCAATATCAAAGGGG
Organism: Lachnospiraceae bacterium; assembly: GCA_017477805.1. Taxonomy (GTDB): domain Bacteria; phylum Bacillota; class Clostridia; order Lachnospirales; family Lachnospiraceae; genus SIG336. The sequence goes on along the minus strand of JAFUUM010000068.1, from coordinate 12,132 downwards.
ATGTAGAACAGGCTGAGGAGCAGTTGATCCACTCTCGCTGTAGTGCTTTCAAACATACCCGGAAACAGTACAAGGAGCAGGAACGTTCCCAGGGTCATAACAGAATACAGGGGCAAAATTCGGATCAGCCTCTTTTTCCAATAATGCTCCGCGCCCCTGTGGGTACTTAGCATCATGGCAAAGCCGCTGATGCAGAAAAAGATATCTACACCGAATTCACCCCTGCCTATAAACCGTACATGCCTGAATACGATGCATAAGATCGCGATGCCGCGCAGCACTTGTATGCCCGTAAAACGGCTGTCATGAAATGACTTCATATCATTCTCCAAGCCCTGCGTCGATCATCCCGATCAATGCATCCAGCGCTTCCTGCTCGTCTTCGCCTTCACAGTGGATCTCGATCTCATCCCCGCATTTGACGCTGGCGCCAAGGACGCTCAAAACGCTCTTGGCATTGGCTGTATTATCACCGTAAGTAAAGTCGATGTGGCTCTTGAACTTCATCGCTTCCTTACACAAATTCCCGGCAGGCCGCAGATGCAGGCCCGTGGGGTTTTTGATGACTATCTTCTGACTTACCATAGTTTTTGTTTCCTCATGCAACCGCGTGCTTACTGCTTAGTTGCCTTGGTTGTTTTGTTCTTCGTTTCCTTCCCCTTCGTTTTCTTCGTCTACGGGGTTATTGACCGCTGACATGGTCACCTTCACGGGACTCTGCAGGGTCACATCCTCCGGCAGGTCGAATTCCAGAGTGACGGGGTAATTGCCCTCAGGCAGTTTGGTGATACCCTGGGTAGCCATCCACTCATTTACCTTAAAGACCGTAAGGATATTTGTAGCATTTAATGTCGCCAGATCCTTCTTGATACCCACTAAGGTAACGGTGATAACGTCGCCGTTTGAAATATCAAATTCGCAGGTCATGTTCTCCGGCAGGTCATCGATCTCGATGCTGTGCAGATCGATCTTGATCTCCTTTGTTTCCAGAGGCTCAATGTCCACGGTAACGGTGACTTCTGCGCTGTCTTCGGAAACCAGGGTCACGGTATCGGGTACGTACTCTGCGATGTTGATCCTCGTCACCAGGTTCTCTCTCTGTCCGGTGATGTTCAGTTCATCTGCCGGGATGGTGATGGAGGAGAGCGCCGCGATGGCTGCCTTGGTGCCGTATACGGTAACAGCCTCGGGATCCGAGGTCACGGTACCGCTGAATGCATAGCCGTTTGCGGGAGTGCCGGAAACCTCAAACTTGAGGGGCACTTCCTTGGTAGGCAGGATGTTCACGGTGGCGATAACGTTCTCCGGATTCTTGGTCAGAGTGGAGCCCGTAACTTCCTCGCCCGCATCGTCATAAAGTCTGACGGTGGCACTTGTTGTAATGTCCGTAGTAACACCGGACATGGTGTTCATATCGATGGTGATGGCTGCGGTGGAGATCCGGTTGATGAGGCTCTCGGGTCCGATAACGCGCACAAGGTTCTGGTCCGTAGTCACGCTGCCCACCACATAACCTTCCGGTGCTTCTCCGATGACCTGGGTCCGCAGCACGAGCTGTACGGTCTTTCTTGTCTCGATGGTCACCTTGACGTTCTCAGAGCTGGCACGGATGTCCGTGATCTGGTTAAAGTTCGTGGTCGTCGAAAAGTCGATGCTCACGGTGTTGACGCTGGATAAGTTCTTCATATCCGCAACCGCCACAACGTTGGATTTTTCCACATTCTCCAGTACGGATCTGGGGCCGTAGAGAGTCACACGGTTCACCACGTCGGAATTGTCCTCGATCTCATAGATCTTGCCCTGAGATGTAATGGCATCCGCATTCTGGATGGTGACGGGTACGTTGTAGAAGGTAACGGATGTATTGGGATCGTTGATGTTCACAACTGCCAGCCAGATAACAATGGCGGCAAGGAGGGAACCGATCTTTAAGCCGATGTTGTTGGTCAGTTTATTCTTCATTTGGACCTTCCTCTCCAGAGGAAGCGCTTCTTCTCCTCTGCCGCTTTATCCTGAAGTCTGCCAAGCTGTTCCTTCAGTTCGTCGGCCGACAGTCCGTGATAGAGCTGTCCCATAAAGGCCACACTGATGCGTCCGGTCTCCTCGGACACGATAACGGTCATGGAGTCCGTAGCCTCTGCGATACCAAGGCCTGCTCTGTGTCTGGTGCCGAGTTCCTTACTGATGGTCCGGTTATCGGAGAGGGGCAGGTAACAGGTGGCGGATGTGATGCGGTCGCCTCTTACCACCACGGCTCCGTCATGAAGCGGGGTGTTTTTCTCAAAAATGTTGATGAGCAGCTGGGAGGATACGACACCGTCCACGTCGATACCGGTCCTTTCGTACTCTGCCAGAGACTCTTTGTTTTCAATAACGATGAGGGCGCCGGTGCGGGCCTTGCCCATTTCCACGCAGGCCTTTACGATCTCTGCGATGGTCCTGTCCGTAAAGCCGGCTTCCTGTTTCCTTGAGTCAAAGGGAAGGATCTGGGAGAAGAAGTTCTTTTGTCCCAGGCTCTCCAGGGCTTTACGAAGTTCCGGCTGCAGTACAACGACCATGACCATCAGGAAGATGCTGACGAGCTGTCTTGCGATCCAGATGATGGTGTTCATGTTCAGGAGGGCCGCGATGGCCACGAAGATGGCGATGACCATGACTCCACGGAAAAGAGCCCAGGCGTGTGTTTCCTTGACCCACACCAGGGCGACATACATCAGCACGGCAATGATCAGGATCTCAACGACATCCAGGACATTGACCGTGGGAATATGCAGATTTTCCAGAAATTCATGAATCAGTTCCATTTACCTGTCTTACTTTCTTTTCGCTTTGAGAATTGATCTTCTTTACGCTTTTGGAGGTCTTGGATACGGTGATCTTCGGAATCGCCTTCACGTAATAGTAATATTCGTTGTCTTCAAACTGCACCTGTTCCGCACGGTTGTAGTCCAGGTGGAAGAAGAAGAACTGCACCACGATGGCGATGGCCGCCGCCAGGATGTTTCCAAGGAAAATGCCCACGATGGAAATGCCGGTATCCAGGATCATGTCTCCGATGAGGAGGGTGATCATCTGTACCACGGCGCCTGCGCCGATGGCAATGGTCCACGCGTAATTGATGGAGAGCCGTCTGATGACATATACCAGGATCACCGTGATAGAAAAGGCCACCATGTACAGGATCATCACACGGTTTCCGATGAGACCGTCCACCACATAGCGGAAGCGGCTGGTCAGTTCCTCGGACTCCAGCATGCCCAATTCCGTTGCTTTCTTGGACACATAGGAGATCACGCAGTAAACCACGGATCCGCACGCCACTGCAAAAGCGGATACGGGAGCATATAAAAGGCCTACGCAGATGGGTACCACGTAAGGGATCTTCAGCACAAAACAAATGGGCAGGATCAGCAGTACCAGGGAAGACTTGGGAGAAAACCGCAGGTACAGAAGTCCCATGAGGACAAACACAACGCCCACCACAAGCGCGCACTCCAGAGAAAGGAAATAGATGTGGAGCACGGTAAAGAGCCCTGCCGCAAACAGGGTAAAGTTATTGGGCATAAAGGAACACATCAGTGCCACCACAAGAACAACGGGCAGGGCTGTGATCCGCTCCATGTAACCCAGTGCGGAATTGATCATTGAGATCGAGATAAATGCAAGCAGGAACTTTCCGAGGGGTTTTAAATAGATCTCGTATTTCCCCAAAAACTGCTTGATCTTTTCTTTTATCAAAAGTAAATCTGTCATTCTTCCTCCGCGTACATGGCGCCGCATTTTTTCAGCTTGCCATAGTAAGTTTTCAGGCTCCGTTTAGCCTTTACGTAGCGAACGGCATACACGATGTACGTCAGTACGGAATATACCACTACCGAGATCAGATATCCCATGGCCACTCTTTTTCCGATGGCAACAAGGTCCACCTGATACATATCTTTCATCACATCCTCAAAGTGATACAGCAGGTAACATCCCGCCAACATCAGGAAACTCACGGTCATGTTGATGACGGAGATGAGGATGTGATGCCCGATGTAATCACTGCGGAAATAATCCGCGATCTTTTCATTCCCCTTTCCCGGTCCGTCTTCATAAGCCTGGAGACGGGTCATGAGAATGATCCTCTTTTCATTTAACATGCTAAAAAACCTCGAAAATCCTTATACCCAAGACAACATACGAACCTGCCGGGTATCCGGCAGGTCCAGTTTGGGAATTCGATCACATTTATCAGCTAAGGAAACGCATCTTCGGGCTGTCCTTGGGATCTTTCTTTTTCGGCTCAACCTTAGGTTTCCCGGACTCCAGCACTTCATTGAGGCTGTTGGTCATGGCTGCCTTACACTTATCGCAGAAACGGCCGGAGCGGATCATCTGTCCGCACTTCTCACAGTTCACACCGATGTTGGATCCTTCCGCAAATTCAAGACGTTCCTGACGAACCCATTCACGGATCTGCTTTTCGGAAACATCACATTCCTCAGCAACCTGACCAATGGTGGAACCCTTGTTTTCCTGAATGTACTTCTTTACCTTCTGGAACTCTTCTTCCTGTGCTTCCAGGCAGTTCGGGCAGGTCTTGGGACCGCTGATATAGTTGAACAATCTTCTGCATCTGCTACAAGCTACAACTTCCATGAAAAAACCCTCCTTTAAATACCCTTCCCTGTGGCCAGGGTAATAAAATACACGTTTGCCGCCCCGGATCTTAATAAGACATCCGCACAGGCATCAATAGTACTGCCTGTGGTATATACGTCGTCAACCAATACGGCTTTCTTTGATTTTACACTACTTATGCCCATTTTGAAAGCATTTTGTAAATTTTTGTGCCTCTGTCCGGGATCCAGATATTTCTGTGGAAGAGTATCGGAAATCCGCTGCAACGCATTCGCGGAAACAGGGATGTTCAGAGCTTTTCCCATGCTCTCCGCAAGGAGCTGGGCCTGATTAAATCCACGGTCCCGCATTTTCCGTTCATGAAGGGGTACCGGGATCAGCACATCCGGTTTCCAGGCCCGTATCTCCGGACCGAGAAAGCGGGCGATCTCTTTCCCGTAATACTCTGCATATTCCCGTCTGTCTTCGTACTTGAAACGGTAGATGGATGGAGCAAATCCCTTGTATTCATAAAGGGATCTTCCCCTGGTGAACAGATGCTTTTTTGTCCTGCAGGCAAGGCAGTATTCTTCCTTTTCTTCCCGGATGGGTTTGCCGCATTTCATGCACCAGGGTTCTTTGATCAGCAGTTCTTTCTCCCGGGCCCTGCAATCCTCACACAGGAGCTGTCCGAATTCCGCATAGCCGTCGCAGAAGGGACAATGCCTGGGAAACACAAGGTCTGTTACCGCGTCCTTAATATGGATGATGGGAGAGGGGATAAAGTTTGAATTCATGATATGACCTCAGAAATGTCGAGAGAAGGGATATGCCCCGGGACTTAGCCTAAGTCCCGGAGAGTTCCCGAACGCGCTCATCCAGAGAAGTGTAGCGCCGATTTTCTTTGTTGTTTTCGATCATACGGTTTACGGTGCCGCGATCGCCAAGGATCACAACGCAGCCCCGGGCACGGGTCACCGCCGTATAGAGAAGGTTTCGGGTCAGAAGTACGGGAGGTCCCCCAAGAAGGGGCAGAATGACCGCCGGATATTCCGAGCCCTGAGATTTATGTACCGTCACCGCATAGGCCAGTTCCAGTTCTTCCAGTTGGGAGAAGGGGTAAGTAACCAGGCGGTGCTCATCGAATTCCACGATGAGATTTTTGTTCATGTTATCGATCTTCTTGATGACACCCATGTCACCATTGAAGACTCCGGTGCCCTCATCCACCACGATGTTGAACTTTCCCACCACTTCCCAGGGGATCTGGTAATCGTTGTGGATCTGCATGACCTTGTCCCCCTCCCGGAAGAGTTTATCCTCTCCAAAGCGGTGCTCCGCCTTTTTGTTCGACGGCGGATTAAGGCTGCCCTGAAGGACGCGGTTTAACTCTTCCGCTCCAAGGAGTCCTTTCTTCATGGGAGTCAGCACCTGAACATCCAGGGGATCTTCCGCATGAACGTATCTTGCCAGTTTCCCGTCATAAAGTTCCAGGATATGCTTATAAATGACATTCGCGTCATTTCTTTCCAGAAACAGGAAATCTTTGCTCTTGGTCCCCAGTTCGATCTCTTTTCCCTGATTGATGAGATGGGCGTTATTGCAGATGTCGCTGCCCTCCTCCTGCCGGAAGATCCGGTTTAGGACTACCGTAGGGAAGCCTTCACTTTTCATCAGATCCCGCAGGACTTCACCCGGACCCACGCTGGGAAGCTGGTCCTGGTCCCCCACGAGGATCAGACGGGTTCCGGGAGCTACAGCCTTGCAAAGGGCCTGCATCAGATAAATATCCACCATGGACATCTCGTCCACGATGATCACATCCGCTTCCAGGGGATTTTCTTCGTTTCGCTCAAACTTGCCGTTTCCGATCCCGGTAACTTCCAGCATGCGGTGGAGAGTCCTTGCTTCATACCCCGTGGTCTCGGTGATACGCTTCGCCGCCCGGCCCGTAGGTGCCGCAAGAAAGATATCCAGTCCTTCGCTGAGGAACATCCGGATCATGGTATGGATGGTGGTCGTCTTTCCGGTACCGGGTCCGCCGGATAAAATAAGGACGCCGTGGTACATGGCTTCCAGCACCGCTTTTCTTTGCATCTCATCCAGATCAAGATCCTGGTCTTTTTCGATCCCGGCAAGCCGTTTTTCGTACCGGGCTCTAGTGGCATCCGCCTGATCTTCATTCAGAGAAAGAGCACTGTTGATGTCAAGGAGCATACGGGCCACGCCCAGTTCCGCATAGAACGCCCGGGCAGAGTAGACCCGGACTTCCTCTTCCAAAGTCTTCACCAGGATCTTCCGTTCAACGGTCAGTGTCCCGATCTCGTCCCGGATCTTTTCTTCTTCCACCCCAAGAAGTTCCGAGGCCTTACCCAGCATCTCCTCCATGGGAAGGTACAGACTGCCTTCCATTTCCGCAAGCTGCAGGGCATAAAGGATGCCGCTACGGATCCGGTACTGGGAATCCTCTTCAAATCCTGCTTTCCTTGCGATCTCATCTGCCTTCTTAAAGCCGATGCCTTCTACATCTTCCACCAGTTTGTAGGGATTGGTGCGGATCACATCGTAAAGCCTGTCTTCATAAGCCTGATAGACCTTGATGGCCATCTTGTTGGAGATGCCGTAATTCTGTAAAAACATGAGGGCATCCCGGATCTGCTTTTTGCCCTCCATCTGTTCGGCTATGGACTGGGCGATACGCTCGGAGATGCCCTTGATCTCCGTAAGCCGTTCCGGTTCTTCTTCCATGATCCGCAGGGTATCGTCTCCGAATTTCTTCACGATCCTTGCCGCCATAGCTTTACCGATGCCTTTGATGACGCCGGAAGCAAGGTACATCTCGATGGAAGTCTCATCATCGAAATCCGCGGACCGGAAGTGTTTTACCTGGAACTGCATGCCGTAAACCGGGTGTTCACCGTATTCCCCTTCCAGTTCCAGCATCTCGCCCCGGTCCACATGACCAAAGGTTCCGGTGCAGGTGATCTCTTCTTCATCCACCACAAAAGAGAGGACAGCATAGCCGTTCTCTTCTTTTTCGAATATAACTTTTTCTACATAACCTTTGATCGTTTCCAAAAGTAAACTCCGGTAAGAATCAATGCCGCAATACACTCTGCCCAGGCAATGGGAAGTCCCCATACGGCTCTGCCGCAAAGGTAAGCGCCCCAGATCATCAACAGACCCGTCTGCAGCAACGCAAAGGGCAATACAAATCGAACATCTTCAAAGCAGGCCGCAAAGATCAATGCACCCACCACGTACAAAAGGAGTGTGGGATGACCGGTAAGGCTGAACATCCGGGCCGCAATGGTCCCAAGATCCATACCCGCCATAAGTCCCGTGAGGCTGAAAAGAAGGAAGGCAGCGAGATAGATAACTGACATCGTTGTCAATTTTCGTGCATCCCCGCCATTCTTTGGAACGGCTCCATCCGATACCGGATCGTTCTTCTCCCGTCTTCCCCAAATGACGAGAAGCAGATACCCCATGGCAAGCAGAAGATATCTGGGCTCCAGCGCTGCGGCCATCCCCCAGGTAACCGCCGGGATCGCCGTCCTCCACCGGTTATCGGTACGGGCGGAATAAACGCAGGCCCCAAAAAGGATCAGACTGAGGCAAAGCCCGTCCACGTGCCCCCACAGAGCGCCGTTTAGCAGATTCAGGGGCAGCACACTCCAAAGAAGAAATGCGATGCCGGCGGATCTCACCTTGCCGGGGATCAGCAGATAGAGCCACAGCAGTGCCGCTGCCAGCGCATCCCCCATCATGCTCAACAGTTTGAGTTTAAACTGTATGGGTTTTGAAGCAGCCACGGCATCCACAAGGCTCATGATGGCATTATAATAACCGGTATGGAGATTTAACTCATTTCCCGGGAAGTTTCCAAAGCCGTCAGGTGCGAAATAATTGATCAGAGGTCTCCGAACGACGATGCAGACAAAGAGCCCGGCAAACAGGATCAACGCCGGGATCATCAGTCTGTTCACCGTGCCCATCAGCGCATGATCGAACCCGGAGAAGAAACCGATTTTGTTTTCTGCGTTTGCCCCCTCTTCCTCCCATTCGTTTTTCCGTGTTGCCATAAGATCCCTGATGATCACTCCGGTAAAGAGAGCATGTCCCAGGAGTCCCGCTACAGATGCAGCCTCTACATTCCAACCCATTCTGAGGTTGATATTAAAGTAGCCCATAGCACCGCAATAGAACACACCGAAAGCGATCCAAAAACGTTTCGGATTGACCAGGATGTAGATCAGCGTCGCGGTTTCCAGGATGTACCCGTACCGGTCATGCATTCCTGGCAGGAATTCCATCATCGTCATGGTGGTCCATACAAGGATCCCCATCCACTGCTCCCAGGTGGGTTCGATCTTTTCTTTCACAAGAAGGACCACCACCGACGCCAGCAGCGCCAGGGTCACCATCACTCCGGCGGAGTGGAACATGTAGTTCTCACACTCATTGAACAGACCCCAGATGTTAGGGTAATAGAAATACAGTCCGCCATTGGTCCGGATCTGCTTCAGATAGATGGCAAAGGGGGTAAAGACAGAATAACCCGCCAGATATGCCGGGATATCCATGACCATCATCATGATGGGGATCCACAAAAGTTTCCGAAGGGAGAACCGTTTTCTTACCCAGTAAAGGATCAGGAAGAAAGGCAGAGCCGATACGGTCTGAAGCTTGAATGCAAAGCCGATACCCATGAGGATATGGGCAGCCTCCTCTTTTCCCTTCATGGTGCAATAAAGAGCCCACAGCACAAAAGCCGTATACACAGGGTCGCACTGTCCCCAAAAGCCGCTGTTAAAGATTGCCAGGGGATTAAAAAGGATCAGGGAAAACCCTGCCAAAAACCATCTGTAGTCAAATACGTAATGGGGATCGGGATTCTTCTCCCGGCGGATAAACTCCGTCAGAAAGCCTGCCGCAACTGCGCAGACATAGTCAAAGAAAATAGAAAAGAGTTTGATCTTCACCACGGTATTACCGGGCAGATAATTTAAGAGCCACAGTACCGTGATATAAGTCATATTATAATCTCCGGAGTAATTTTTCAAGACGGAGATCCCCTGTCCCGCAGGCATTTCCGCAGACCAGGGAATAAGGCAGACCTTCATGTCAATGGTCAGAAAAGAAAAGCCCAGGGTACGGACAAAAAAGGCAGCCGCCGAAACCAGCGCAAGGATTGCTGCAAATATGATCTTTTCACTTTTTGTCATCTGTTTCATCGTTTGACCCTGTGCTAAAAAACAGGGGCGGAACCGCCCCTGCCTGTTTATTCTTCTTCGATTTCCGGATTTCCTGTCGCTTCTGCGGCAGCCTCCGCCGTCGTTCCGGCGAATGCCGGCGACACCGAACGCTCTGCGTTCGGGCTAAAGGACTCGCCTTGCGAGTCTTCCGCTTTCTTCTCAGCCTGGATCTCATCCCAGGTCTTCATGCTCGCCTGCTGTTTCATGGCGTCATAGAGTTTCTGAGCGATTCCCAGTTCGCCGCCCTCCGTCAGTTTGGAAGCTGCGGTCTGGATCATGGTGTCTTTTGCGTTATCCGCAATGAGGCTCATGGCCCCGGAAGAACTGTCGGAATCAAGTCCAAAAAGGTTGGTGGACTTTGTCACTTCCTTCATCACCATTTCCAGAAGATAGGCTTCGAACTCCTTGCAGGCGTTCATCATCTTTTCATCGTCTGCATCGCCGTCTTTGGTGTTTTTGATGGAGTTGAGAGCGCTGCTTGCCGAGGCAGAACGCTTGAGGAAGTCGGTATAATTTGAGTCTACGCCGGATAAACCGAAAGAGTCCATAACGTCTCCTTTCGTTGCTCACTACGTTGATTGAGGCAGTCCCGAGATTGTTACGAAGAGGCTTCAGATTGCTTCGCAGCATAGCTGCTCTCGCAATCCGGGGTCCAACCGTGCTCCACGATTTACTTCGTAAATCATTACGCACGAATGTCCCCCTATGCGCCAAAGTCATACACAGACTAGCGCAAGCGCAGTCGTAGTATGACTTTGGCGCATTATCACCTCAGTTACTGCCTAAGGTTGTTAGCCTGCTGCATCATGGTATCGGTAGTCGTAATCGCTCTCGAGTTGAGCTCGTAAGCTCTCTGCGCGGTGATGAGGTTTACCATCTCGTCTGCAACCTGGACGTTGGAACCTTCCAGGTAACCCTGTACCATGGTACTTCTCTTGATGCCGGCGGTAGAGATCTCATTCATGGCCTGGCCGCTGGCAGCTGTCTCGGAATAATTGCTGTTACCTTCTTTGTTTAAGCCGCCGGGGTTCTGGAACTGCCAGAGACCGATGGCTTTACCGGTCTTCCGAAGATTATTGGTCTCGTCGGGATACATGAAGTTTCCTTCTGAGTCAATGGTGATCTTACTGGTCATATATCCCTTATCAAAGGTAATGGGATTTCCGGTGGTATCCATCACGGGATGACCCTCGGAATTTGTCAGGGTAACGCCGCCCTGCTCATTCATGGCCCAGTAGAAGTTACCGTTACGGGTATAGAGTGTTTTCCCGAAATCATCGGTGATGGCAAAGAAACCGTCACCGGAGATCGCGAAGTCTGTAATGCCTTCCGTTTCAAGGAAGGAACCCTGCTTAAAGAGCAGCTGGATGGCTGCGCTTCTGACACCGAGTCCCACCTGTGCTTCCGTAGGTTTGGTCTCGTTGTTGGCCGATGTGGTCTCGGTCTGCAGGTTTTGATATAAAAGGTTCTTAAACTGAACTTTCTGTGTCTTATAGCCGGTGGTGCTGACGTTGGCCAGGTTGTTGGCGATATTATCGACGTTTACCTGCTGAGCCAGCATTCCGGATGCTGCGGTCCATAAACTTCTTACCATAGATCCTTACCCTCCCCGTCGATTAGCTCATCTTCCCAAGATCATTGGCCGCGATCCTGAGGCTGTTATCCATGGACTGGATGACTTTCTGGTTTGTCTCGTAGTTTCTTGAGATTGCGATCAGATCCACCATCTCGTGCACCGTTTCAACGTTGGATGCTTCCAGATAACCCTGTACGATGGTGAAATCCTCCGCATCCACTCTGGTGGCACCTTCCACAGGTGTCAGCAGGTTCTCGCCGTATTTCTCAAGGTAATCATAATCTGCAAAATCTGCGATCTGAAGTTGTGCTACCACCGTATCACCCTCGCCCTGGTAGATCCGTCCCACTTCGTCAATGACGGTGTTCTGGGTGGGATCCAGGCGGATGGGATTTCCGTTTACGCCCAGCACAAAATCTCCGTCCTGGGTTACCAGATATCCTTCCTTGGACAGAGCAAAGTTACCGTCCCGGGAGTATTTTACGGATGTTTCGCCGGCCTTATTGGTGTACTGGATGGCGAAGAAACCTTTTCCCGCGATGGTGATGTCATATTGGTTATCGGTGAGCTTCATGGGGCCCATGGACCAGTCGGTATAGACCTCGCCGATCTTGACCCCCAGTGTTACATTTCCAACCCGATGCGGATCTACTCCCGGTGATTCCTCATCCTTGATCCTCAGGGCTAACACTTCCT
>JAFUUM010000067.1 GCA_017477805.1 Lachnospiraceae bacterium | reverse complement strand
GTCCAGGACTCCGTTATGCAGGTGTTCCGGATGTCGGGCTTTTCGAAGATCCTGACCATCGAGTGAGGTCTTCACGGGGGGATTGCGATGAAAGAATTGACGCTCATGGCCAGCGACAAAACCTTTTATACGGTTTTGAACGAAGTGCGTGATGCGCTGAAGGAAAACGGCTGGCCCGAAGATATTGAGACCCAGATCGCCATAGCGGTGGAAGAGATTTACGTGAATATCGCACACTACGCTTACGGCGGAAAAGAGGGGGAAGCAAAGGTAAGGATCGACATCACACCGAAGAACTGCAGGATCAGCTTTGCTGATCAGGGGATCCCCTATAATCCTCTGGAAAAGGAAGATCCGGATCTGACACTTTCGGCGGAAGATCGGCCCATCGGCGGACTTGGGATCTTTATGGTAAAGGAGATGATGGACAGGGTGACCTACGAGCACAAGGACGGGAAGAACATTCTGACCATCGAGAAAACTATCGAATGATCGATCTGGAGCATGTGAGCAAATCATATGAAGAAGGAGATACGGTGGTGTTCTCCGATTTTTCCATGCATGTGGAAAAAGGAGAATTTGCCGTGGTCACGGGAAAGAGCGGCATCGGAAAATCCACGCTGATCAACATGATCCTCCTGGACGAAAAGCCCGATGCGGGAAAGATCTACGTGAACGGGCGGGACATTGGCCGCATTCCCCAAAAGGAGATCCCTTTTTACAGGAGGAAGATCGGTGTGATCCTTCAGGACTTTCGGCTCATCGGAGAGCAGACCGTGCGGGAGAACATCGCCATGGCCATGCTGGTGGCGGGAGCCCCTGCCAATGACAGTAAGATCCATCATGTGGCAAAACTGTTAGGGATCGTCGATCTCCTAAAAAAATACCCCCGGGAGATCTCCGGGGGTCAGATGCAAAAAGTAGCATTGGCGCGGGCCATCATCAACGATCCGCTTATTTTGATCGGAGATGAACCTACCGCCAATTTGGATCCGGGCTTTTCAAGAAGCCTTCGGGAACTCTTCGAGATCATTCACGATCAGGGGACCACGCTCCTTGTGGCTACCCATGATCCGATCATCGAAGGGAGCAGGGGCTGCAGGATCATTTCCCTGGAACCTCAGGTGGTGGGCAGCTGAATGTAGATGCCCATTCCCTTGCCGGTGGTGCTCTTGGCGTAAATGGTACCGCCGTAGTAAGTTACGATGGCTTTTGCCTGGTATAAGCCAAGGCCGTTGCCGCTGATGCGGTTGCTGCCCTGGTAATTGAGTTCAAAGATGTGCCTTGTCTCATCTTCCGGAAGACCTTCACCCGTATCTTTGCAGACAACGAAGATCTCGTCCGCAACATTGGAGATGGTGATGATCAGGCTTCCGTGACGGTTCATATACTTGATGGAGTTATCCACGATGTTCCTAAACAGGATCCGGAGCATGTTCTGATCCGCTTTCACAAGGAGGGTCTCATCCGAAGAGGAAACGGAGATGGTGAGTCCCGCTTTGGCGGCATCGTCGAAGAATTCTCCGGCAACGCTCTTTGCCACATCAATGATGTTGACCGTGGTGCTGGCAGAGGGCCCAGGCAGGAACTCCGGCAGGATGGAAGATGAGTTTTCGGAAAAAGCTTCTCGAACGCTTTGTTCCTTGGATGCCAGTTCAAGATCCAGCTCACGAACCTTTTCGGTCAGTTCGTCGGTCTGTTGTTTTAAGGCTTCCTCGGATTTCTTCAGATCCTCGATGAGCTGGTCCTTTTCGGAGAGCTGAGACTTCAGCTGCTCGCTTTCTTCTTTCCATTCGCTCTTGATGTTGACGATGCGTTCCGTCAGTTCCGCGGTTTCGCCGCCCGCTTCAGCTTTCGGTGAGGTGTAGCAGAAGATGGAAAAGAGCATCAGAAAGATGCTGTGGAGGATAAAGCATATCAGAAAGATCCAGGAATCCATTCGCAGAAACGAATACAGAGTCAGTGCGTAGCAGATCCCCGAGCAGAACAAGGTGGTTAACTGTTTCCCGTTTAACATAGTGCGCTCCTTATACACAGAGATTGTACAACCTTTTTTATGATAAAGCATAACGGCGGCGTAAGCAAGGAGATTAAAATGGCTTTAACAGAACGTTTGATAAAGGGTACGCAGGATGTGAACCGGCAAAAGGCGCGGGAGTATGAGCGGCAGCTGGATCCCGAGGAGGATGAGACGGGGATGGCGTATGCGCCGCGAAAGGCCAATCAGTTCATCAATGAGGAAAAAGGTGTGTTCTCCACGGAGATGACAAGCGGGATCAACACGGAAAAGAGTGTGTTTGATAAGACCGCGGTGTTCCGGGTGGGGAACAGGGAAGAATAGAGTGTAAACAGAAAGATCGGTAAGGGGGAACCGTAAGGTGCCGAAGAAAAACACGACGGAAAAAGAATATATCGAAGGATCGGAGATGTTCGAAAGTTACGACGAGTACATGAAGCACATCTTCGACTGTGTAAACCGCAGTCTGTATGCGTACTTAGAGCAGATGAAGGTGACTTTCTCCAACGGTCAGGGCGGCTTTAAAAACGTTCTGTATCCGGATCTGGAGATCGCAGCGGATGCGGCTCTGGATCATGTGATCCGGTTTGAGCGGGATCGTCAGAGCACCCGGGGGGCGGAGGAAGAAGCTGCAGCGGTGGCAGAATCCGGGACGGATGATGAAGGATCCGATGATGAGATGGATCTGGATGCGGATCTTGCGGAGCTCCTTGGAGCCTTCGGTTCCGATGACAGCGGTGATGACAGCGCAGAGGATGAGCCCGCCACCGAGGAGGCTGCAGCGGCAGCTCTTGCGGATGCGGATCTTTCCGCAACGCCTACGGAGCGGATCCTGAAGATCCAGGAGCGTGCGAAAGCGGCAGCGGAAGCAGGCGTGAACATGCCCTTCTATGACCTGTGCGTGAAGATGTCCTTTGATCCCTTCACCATCTTTTGTTTTGCCTGCGGTATCCTGTCATCCACCCAGACGGATTATGCCGGCATCTTCCAGATCATCAACGAAAACGGCAACCTGGCATCGCCGACGATTGAGTCTGCGGGCCGTCTGTACTATGGCGAAAAGTATTCCATCACCGGAGCTTACGGCGACATGTCCGTCTGCTTAGAGCAGCTCCTTCCCGTGCTGGATCTTCGGGTGATCCCTTCCATGCCTTTCTCCACACCGGTATCTCCGGATAAGCGGATCATCGATTTCCTCTTCGGTAAGGATCCCATGAAGCTGGACGAGAATTACGACCGCTTCATCAAGATGCTGACGGGAGACGAAGAACTGGATCCCATCCTGGCAAACGAAGGTCAGCTGGAGTCCACCAAGATCGCCTTCGAAGAGGGCTGCCGGATCTTCTCTTACTACGGTGACGAAGGTTCCGGACGGAAATTCTTTATCAAGAACTTCTGCCGTGAGCGGAACATGCGGGCCATCTCCATGAACTGCAAGAAGCTCTTTATCTATGACTTCTCCTTCGTGGAAAAGGCTCTTTGGGCCATCACCAGAGAATGTATCCTCACCAATGCCTGCTGCGTTCTCGACGAGCTGGAATTCCGGGAGGATGAAAAGGAAAAATTCTACGGCTACATGGATCTTGCATTTTCCAAGTTAAATGCAAAAGGCATCCTGGTATTCTGTATCTCCAAATTACAGCTGGCCATGCGTGAGATCACAAAGGATGACTTTACGGAACTGGAGATCCCGACGCCGACAAACTTAGAGCGTATCAAGTGCTGGGAGTTCTTTGCGAAAGATTACAAGCTGGAAGAAAACGTGGACATGAAGGAAATGGCCACGAAATTCCTCTTTACCTGCGGTAAGATCAAGGGCGCCCTCCGGTCCGCAAGAAACCTTGCGACAATGGATAAGGAGATCCTCATCTCCAGAGATAAGCTCTTTAAGGGATGCTACGGTCAGATGTCTTCGGAACTGACCCAGAAGGCAACCAAGATCAAAGCAAACTTCGGTTTCTCCGATATCGTTATGAGCCCGGACCAGAGAGAGGCCATCGAGCGGGCCATCGCCCAGATGACCTATCGTCAGAACGTCTACGAGGGCTGGGATTACAACAAGAAATATCCTTACGGCCGAGGTCTTTCGGTACTGCTCTTTGGTGCACCCGGTACCGGTAAATCCATGTGTGCCCAGGTTATCGCCCATGAGCTGAACCTGGAGTTCTACCGCGTGGACTTATCCAAGGTTATCGATAAGTACGTGGGTGAAACCGAAAAATCCATCTCCATGATCTTCCGTGAGGCCAAGAAGTGTAACGTGGTCCTTTTCTTCGATGAGTGCGATACCCTGTTTGCAAAGCGTGCCGACGACGGCGGCTCCAACCAGGCATCCGCAAACAACAAGACGGCGCTGCTTTTGCAGGAAGTGGAAGGTTACGACGGTGTTTCCGTTCTTGCGACAAACTACAAGCACAACATCGACCCCGCATTCTTCAGACGTATGAAGTACATCGTGGAGTTCAGAAAACCCGATGTACCCACGAGAGAGATGCTGTGGAGGACCACCATTCCCAAGAACACACCTTTGGACGAGGACGTGGATATCCATTTCCTTGCGGAAAAGTATGAGCTGGTTGGTGGTAACATCAAGAACTGTATCCTCAATGCGGCGTTCCTTGCCGTTGCGGATACGGAGTACGGGGACGGCAAGGTCCACATGAAGCATTATCTTCAGGCAGTGCAGTCCGAGTACGTTAAGGTCGGCGGCGTCTTAACAAGGGCCGATTTCGAACCTTATGCAGACCTGATCTTCGGGGAGGAAGAACAGGGATTTTAAAACAACAGGGAGAAAACAGTTATGGAAGTTTACACATCGATTTTTTACAGTACCGCCTTATCTCTTTTACCACCGGTGGTTGCCATCGTTCTGGCACTTTTGTTTAAGGAAGTCTATTCCGCGCTGATCGCCGGTGTGATCGTGGGAGCAATCCTGTATTCCAACGGAAATCCCGGAATGGCATTTCAGACCATGCTCTTTCATGAAAACGGAGGACTGGTCAAGAGCCTTTCCGATGAGTCCCATGTGTGCATTCTGATCTTCGTGGTACTTTTGTGGACGCTTGTTGCGGCCATGAACAAGTCCGGATCCGCAGCTGCATTTGGCAATTGGGCGGGAAAACACATCAAGACCCGTGTGGGAGCGCAGATCGCCACGGTGATCATGGGGCTGCTGATCTTTGTGGATGACGGCTTTAACTGTCTGTCCGTTGGTTCGGTGATGCGTCCCGTGACCGATTCTCATAACGTCAGCCGGGCAAAACTGGCGTACCTGATCGATTCCACCGCGGCACCCATCTGCATCATTGCTCCCATTTCCAGCTGGGCTGCGGCTGTTTCCTATTCTGTTCCCGAGAGCATGAACATCAATGGCTTTGAAATGTTTCTTCGAACGATCCCTTACAACATGTACGCATTGGGGACCATCGCGATGATGTTTTTGCTGATCACGACGAAGACGGATTTTGGCCCCATGAGAAAGCATGAAGAAAATGCTCTCAAAGGAGATCTGTTTACGGAAGGGGAAGCACCCTATGAAGAAAACCAGGTAAACGGGAAATATGCCGGAAATGCCAGAGTTTCCAATCTGGTCATTCCCATTGTGATCCTGATCCTGAGCTGCTTAACGGGGATGATGTATACCGGCGGCTTCTTTGAAGGAGAAACCCTGCGGGATTCCTTTGCCAATGCAAATTCCGCCATGGGCATGATGATGGGAAGTGCTGTAACGCTTCTTTTGACCTTCCTTCTTTATCTGGTGCGCAAGGTACTGACTTTCCGGGAATTTATGGACTGTCTGCCCCAGGGCTTCCGGAATGTGTGCGCACCCATGCTGATCCTGATCCTTGCCTGGACCTTATCGGGCATGACGGGCCTTCTTGGTGCGGATGTGTTTATCCACGACCTGGTGGGCGGCTTTGCCGCAGGGCTTCAGATGCTCCTGCCCATGATCATTTTCCTGATCTCCGTATTTCTTGCATTTTCCACCGGTACCAGCTGGGGGACTTTTACCATCATGATCCCCATTGTCTGCGCTGTTTTTTCGGACAGATACGAAATGCTGGTGATCTCCATTTCCGCCTGCCTTGCAGGGGCTGTGTGCGGCGATCACTGTTCGCCCATATCCGACACAACGATCATGTCCTCAGCGGGGGCTCAGTGTAACCATGTCAATCATACCGCGACTCAGATCCCCTATGCCGTTACCACGGCAGCGGTTTCGGCGGTTGGGTACCTTTTGGCCGGTATTCTTGGGTACGTCACCGGAAACGGTACGGCTCTTGTTTCGCTGCCTGTGATGCTTCTCTTGCTGGCAGCGGTTGTGTTCTTTATCCGAAAGAAAGAAGGATCTCTTGTATGACGGATCGGGAAAGAATGTTAGCGGGAGAATGGTATTCTCCTTACCATGTGGAGGGCCAGTCCTGGAGTGAGATCCAGGCGGCCCTGAAACGCTTTAATGAGTCGGAATTCTGGAAGGGGAGAGAAGAACAAAAACCCCTGATGAAACTCTTTAAGCACTGTGAAGAGGACTTAAAACTGACACCGCCCTTTTTTTGTGACCGGGGAGACAAGATCTCTTTCGGAAAACACTTTTATGCAAATACGGGGCTGGTCATCTTGGATGACAATGAGGTGATCTTCGGGGATCACTGTTTTCTCGGACCCCGGGTCAGTATTTACGCCGGGGGCCATCCCATTTTGGCGGAGGCGAGGCGGCTTGACTTAGAGGAGGCCAAGCCGGTGCACATCGGCAACGATGTGTGGATCGGCGGCGATACCGTGATCAATCCCGGTGTCACCATCGGAGACGATGTGGTCATCGGTTCCGGTTCCGTGGTGACAGGTGATATTCCCGCCCATACCGTGGCGGCCGGAAATCCCTGTCGTGTGATCCGTGTGATCACCGAGGAGGAGAGGGAAATCCTGAAAAAGAAGCTGGAAGACTATCTGAAGGATGAGGATACGTTTCCGGCTGCGGAATAAATAGGGGAGCATTGTACTGATGAGAGAAAAAATCCTGAAAACCATGATATGGACCACGTTTTCCTCCCTGATGATCCTTGGGATCGCGGTCTTTTGCCTGCTGATGTTCATGAAACGCGGGCTGATCTCCAGCAGTGAGAAAGCGGGATATGAAGCCAGGGTCATGAGCGGAGAAGCCGTGGCAACCCAGACGGAAGCGCTCCTTGCAGAGATGAGCTTGGACCGGGCGAAATTAAATGATGCGGCTTTTTCCAAACTGCGGGAAGCGGTGGAAATGGCGGCATCCAGCACGGCGCTTTTGTATGATCATCCGGAGCGTGCCGGCAGGGCGGAACTGACTCCCGCGACAAGTGAGCAGCTGGGAGAGAAGATCCCCATGGTGGCTTTTGCGGATGAAGATGTTGCAAGCGACCCGGAGGTCCTTGAAGAACTTTCTCTTCTTTCTAATCTGCAAAACGAGCTCCTCAGTCAGAACCGGCAATATGAAGACATCACCTCCGATTATGTTGCAACGGAATCGGGACTGTTTTTGACCGTGGAAGAAGTGACCCCTGCCCATATCGTGCCCGAAGGGGAACATATCCTTTTTGATGCCAGGAAGCGTCCCTGGTATGAGGATGCAAAAACAGCGGGAACAACTGTATTTACCGCTGTCTTTCTTGATGCGGATTCCGGAAAACCAAGCATCAGCTGCGCTGCGCCCATTTATTCGGAAACCGGGGAGTTTCTTGGTGTGTCCGGAGCCGGAATGTACCTTGACTCCATGCAAAAAGGCATTTCGGATCATCAGATCGGAGAGGCCGGTTTTTTCTGTATCGTGAATCAGGACGGTCAGGTGCTGTTTTCCGGTGAGGAGATCGGAGAGCTAGGAACCAGTCTGAAAAACGGTACGGACATCAGAGAGAGCACCGATCCCGACCTTGCAGAGCTGGCAAAGCGGGCGGTAAAGGGGGAACAGGATATTGTCTGCATTCCCATGGAAGGCCGGCAGTACTATATTGCCTTTGCCCCCATGCCCACCGTCGGATGGTCCTATCTTGCCATTCTTCCGGAGGAAGAGGTGACTGCACCCACGGATGCTCTGTACTCCATGCTTCAGGAAAATACGGAGAAGACCTTGCAGACCT
>JAFUUM010000066.1 GCA_017477805.1 Lachnospiraceae bacterium | reverse complement strand
AAGGCGCGGTACTTCTTCATGTGCTGACCCATAAGGGAAAAGGCTATGAGCCCGCAGAGCGCCATCCGGCGCGGTTCCATGGCGCTGAGCCCTTTGATATCGAGACCGGACTTCCGAAAAAGCCCAGAACAAAAGCAAATTACACCGACATCTTCTCCACCGTTATGATCAAGATGGCTCAGAGAGATGAACGGGTTGTGGCCATCACGGCAGCCATGCCCGATGGTGTTGGCTTAAAGCGTTTCCGGAATATCTATCCCGACCGGTTTTACGACGTGGGTATTGCGGAACAGCATGCGGTGACCTTTGCGGCAGGCCTTGCGGTAGGCGGTCTTCGTCCCGTGGTGGCTGTTTACTCCTCTTTCCTGCAAAGAGGTTACGATCAGATCCTTCACGATGTGTGCCTGCAAAATCTTCCGGTGATCTTTGCCATCGACCGGGCAGGTCTTGTTGGAAGCGACGGTGAGACTCACCAGGGTATTTTCGACCTGTCCTATTTATCAAGTATTCCCAATATGACGGTGATGGCACCCAAGAACAAATGGGAACTGTCGGATATGATGAAATTTGCCCTGAAACTGGGCACCCCCGTGGCAATCCGGTATCCCCGCGGTCAGGCCTATGACGGCCTGGAGGACTATCGTCAGGAGATCAGCCTCGGCCGCAGCGAATGGATCTTCCGGGAAGAGGAGGTCTGCCTCTATGCCGTGGGCAGTATGGTAAAGACGGCGGAAGCAGTCAGAGAGATCCTGAAAGAAAAGGGGATCCCCTGTTCTCTTGTGAATGCAAGATTTGTGAAGCCCGTGGATAGTGATTGCATCACCGAGATCGCAAGAAGCCATGAACTCCTTGTGACCATGGAAGAAAACGTCATGCAGGGCGGCTTCGGAGACAGCGTCAGACGGGTACTGGATGAGGTTGCGCCCGGAAAGAATCTGTTGCAGGTGGCCCTTCCCGATGCCTATGTGGAACACGGCAGCGTGGATCTTTTGAAGCAGCATTTGGGACTGGATCCCGAAAGTATCGCAGAGAGGATAATGAGTAAGATCAGTGAAGACTAGACTTGATGTCCTGCTGGTAGAGCAGGGATACGTACCCTCCAGAGAAAAGGCGAAAGCCCATATCCTGGCCGGAGATGTTTTTATCAACGGTGTCAGGGAGGACAAGGCGGGAGATACTTTTGATCCCGACAAGATCCGTACCATTGAGGTGCGTAATACCGAACAAAAATATGTAAGCCGCGGCGGCTATAAGTTAGAGAAGGCCATGGAGGTATTTCCCTTAAGCCTGGATCACAAGATCTGCATGGATATCGGATCCTCCACCGGAGGCTTTACCGACTGCATGCTCCAAAACGGCGCGGAGAAGGTCTATGCCATTGATGTAGGCGATAAGCAGCTGGATTGGAAGCTTCGGGTGGACGAGAGAGTGGTCTGCATGGAAAATACCAATTTCCGGTATCTGACCCGGAATGAGGTGGCGGATCCCATTGATTTTGCCTCCTGCGACGTTTCCTTTATCTCTCTGACCAAGATCCTGCTTCCCGCAAGAGCGCTGTTAAAGCCGGAAGGTCAGATGGTGTGCCTGATCAAGCCCCAGTTTGAAGCCGGCAAGGAAAAGGTTGGGAAAAACGGCGTTGTCAGAGATCCGAAGGTCCACGAGGAAGTCATCGATAAAGTGGTGCGGTTTGCAGGCATCACGGGCTTTTCCGTACTGGGACTGGATCATTCCCCCATCAAGGGACCCAAGGGCAATATCGAGTATCTGATCTTTTTGCAAAAAGATCCCGCAAGGGACGAAGAACTTGCGAAACTGACGGAACACGATGCGGAGACCCTTCTTCGGGAAAAACAGGAAACGGAAGAACTTCCCGATGAAACGAAACAGCAGATCAGGGCACTGGTTGCAAGTTCTCACGATACGTTGGACAAAGGCTGATTATGAAAAACTTTTTGATCATCGCAAATGATATTAAGGACAAGGGATATAAGCAGACCGACCACATCCGCAGCTACCTGGAAGCCAAGGGCTGCAACTGCAGCGTTGCCCTTGGAGAAAATGCGGAACTTCCCAGGGAACCTGACGGTATTGAGGGAATTCTTGTCCTTGGAGGTGACGGTACCATGCTCCGGGCTGCCCGGAAAACAAGAAAGTGGGAGATCCCCATCATCGGTGTGAACCTTGGTACCATCGGCTATCTTACGGAAGTGGAGATCGGAAGCGTGGATCAGGCATTAGATGCGCTGATCGCCGATGAATACACCACGGAAGGGCGGATGATGCTTTTCGGGAAATGTCCCGCCAAAGACTTTCAGGCCCATGCCTTAAATGAGATCGCCATTGTGCGCTACGGTCCCGTCAAAATGGTGGATTTTAAGATCTATGTTAATGATCTTTTGTTAAACACCTATTCCGCAGACGGCATCATCATTTCCACTCCCACGGGATCCACGGGATATAACCTTTCCGCCGGCGGCCCCATCGTAGAGCCCTCCGCGGACATGTTCCTTGTGACCCCTATCTGTCCCCATACCTTAAACACCCGTACCATCGTCCTTTCTCCGGAAGATAAGATCACCGTTGAGATCGATGAGGGAAGACGGGGAGAAGATCGCGAAGTCGAAGCCTCTTTTGATGGTATGGACAGCGTGATCCTCCGGTCCGGAGATAAGATCGAGATCGGCAGATCCGCCAGAAGATGCAACATCATGAAACTGAAGGAAACCAGCTTTCTGGAGGTCCTTCGCCACAAGATGAACAGGGGATAAATATCGCTATACGTATGCTTTTGTGTTAAAATTATTGTATGTCGACGAAACAGGAACGCCAGAAAAAGATCATAGAGCTGATCACCGATCGGGAGATCACGACCCAGGAAGATCTGGCCGCAAAACTCACTGCGGCCGGTTTCGATGTTACCCAGGCTACGGTATCCCGTGACATCCGTGAACTGCACCTTTCCAAGGTGCCCATGGCAAACGGAGGCCAGAAATACGCCGTGATCGCCTCCGGTGCGGACGTAAATGACCGCTATCGCAGAGTCCTTCAGGAAGGCCTCACGGGTATGGATGAGGCGGAGAGTATTTTGGTGGTCAAGACTGTATCGGGAATGGCCATGGCAGTAGCGGCGGCACTGGATGCGCTGGATCTGCCCCAGGTTGCCGGGACCATAGCCGGTGACGATACCATTATGCTGGCGATCCGGAAAAAGGAAGACCTTGCTTCCGTCAGGGAACTTCTTCGAAAACAGCTCTGACCGGCAGTCGACTGACTCCTATCATGCGTGGCCCCCGCCGGATGGCAGGTGCAATGCCGCGCCCGGAGAGACAGACAGGAGAAAGCATGTTACATAGTTTGGAAGTAAAGAATCTGGCTCTGATTGAGGAGGCAGAGGTTGAGTTTTCGGAAGGACTCAATATCCTTTCCGGAGAAACGGGTGCGGGTAAGTCCATCATCATCGGCTCCGTGAACCTGGCGCTGGGCGCCAAGGCAGATGCGGACATGATCCGCAGGGACGCAGAGTCCGCAGGGATCCAGATGGTGTTTTCCTCCAAGGATCCGGCGGTCGTTTCATTCCTTAAGGAAAATGATCTGCCGGAGGAAGAGGACGGTACCATCGTCATCACAAGAAAGATCCAGCCCGGCAGAAGCGTATTCAAGATCAATGGCGAGACCGTGACCGCCAGGCAGGTAAAGGCCCTGGCAGAGTATCTCATCGATATCCACGGCCAGCATGAACACCAGTCCCTTTTGAAGACGGAAAAACACAGAGAGATCCTGGATGATTACGCGGGAGAAAAACTCGGTTCCGTTCTGACAGAGATCGCAGCATCCTACAACAGAAGAAAAGAGATCTTAAAGGATCTGCAGGAAGCGGATGTGGATGAAGCCTCCAGAGTTCGGGAGATGGATCTTTTAAAGTACGAACTGGAAGAGATCCAAAATGCCGACTGCAAAGCCGGAGAAGATGAGGAGTTAGAGCAGGATTATCGCCGCATGAGCCGCAGCGATAAGATCCGGGAAGCCCTGGAAGCATCCCTGTCTTTATCCTCTTATTCCAATGATATGTCCGTATCCGGACAATTAGACCGGGCCCTTCGGGAACTGGGCAGCGTATCGGACTATGACCCGAAGCTGGATGAACTGTTAAAGCAGCTGACGGAGATCGATGATCTGGTCTCCGATTACGGACGGAGCGTATCCGATTATGCGGATTCCCTGGAACTGGACGAAGGGGAATTTGCCCGGATCGAAGACCGTCTCAATACCATCAACCGTCTGAAAGCAAAATACGGCGGTTCCATCGAAGGCATTTTGAAGGCCGGAAAAGAAAGAGAAGAGAGACTGGATAAACTCTCCGATCTGGAAGCCTTTCTGGAGAAACGCAAAAAGGATCTGGAGAAAGAAGAAAAGATCCTGAAAGCCGCCTGCAAAAAAGCGGAAGAGATCCGAAAAGCCGCAGCAGCGGAACTTTCCGGGAAACTAAAGAACGCACTTATCGACTTAAACTTCCTTCATGTGGAATTTGAAGTGGAAGTCAGACCGGATCCGGAGAAGATCACTTCTCTCGGATGGGACTCTGTGGAGTTCATGATCTCGGCTAATCCCGGCGAGCCCATGAGACCGCTTTCAGAGATCGCCAGCGGCGGTGAATTGTCCCGCGTTATGCTTGCATTAAAGACCGTGGTTGCAAGAAAAGACTCCATCGAGACATTGATCTTTGATGAGATCGATACCGGCATCAGCGGCAAGACCGCCTGGAAGGTTTCGGAAAAGCTCGGGGAGCTTTCCGGCGAGAGACAGGTGATCTGCATTACCCATCTGCCTCAGATCGCAGCCATGGCAGATACCCATTTTTATATCGAAAAATCCACAGACGGCAGCAGTACCGCCACCAGCATCACGGAATTATCCAAAGAGGAACAGGTCAGGGAACTGGCAAGGATGCTTGGCGCAGGCGATGCAGGGGAAGCTGCGGAGGAAAACGCCAGAGAACTGTTAAAGACGGCGGAAAAAGTCAGGAGATCGTAGGAGGGGGATATGAAAAACATTTTATTTGCGGCATCGGAAGCGGTACCTTTTATCAAGACCGGCGGCCTGGCCGATGTAGCGGGAGCGCTGCCTAAGTGCATCGACAAACGCTACTATGACACCAGGGTGATCCTGCCCAAATACTCCTGCATGAAACAGGAATTAAAGGACAAGCTGGAATACAAGACCCATTTTTACATGGACTTTGACTGGAAAGAGCAGTACGTGGGGATCATGGAAGCCGAAGTGGACGGCGTGATCTACTATTTTGTAGATAACGAGGATTACTTCACCAATCCCGCACCCTACACCAACGACGCTCTCTTCGAGATCAAGAAGTACGCCTTCTTCTGTAAGGCCGTGCTGTCGGCTCTTCCTCTTTTGGAATTCCGGCCGGACATCATCCACTGCCACGACTGGCAGACAGGCCTTTTACCTGTTTATCTTCATGAACGGTTCCAGGGAAACGGTTTCTTCCATGGGATCAAGACCATCATGACCATCCACAACCTGAAATTCCAGGGCAAATGGGATGTAAAAGAAGTCAAGAACATCACCGGTCTTCCGGATTATTACTTTACACCGGATAAGCTGGAAGCCTATAAAGATGCAAACCTCTTAAAGGGCGGTATCGTCTTTGCGGATACCATTACTACCGTAAGTTCCACCTATGCCCAGGAGATCAAGACGGAATTCTACGGCGAGGGACTGGACGGTCTCTTAAATGCAAGATCCGGCGATCTGCGAGGCATCGTCAACGGTATTGATACCGACATCTTCAATCCCGCCACGGATAAGTTCTTAAAGTACAAATACGATGCCATCACCTTCCGGAAAGAAAAGCCCAAGAACAAAAAGGCTCTTCAGAAGGAACTGGGCCTTGAGCAGAACGAGAAGATCATGATGATCGGTATCGTATCCCGCTTAACGGACCAGAAGGGCTTTGACCTCATCAATTACGACATGGACGAACTCTGCCACGATGCGGACCAGATCGTGGTCATTGGTACCGTCGAAGAGCAGTACGAGAATTCTTTCCGGTACTTTGACTGGAAGTATAACCAGAAAGTATCCGCCAACATTTATTATTCCGATGAACTGTCCCACAGGATCTACGGCGCATGCGATGCATTTCTCATGCCCTCCTTATTCGAGCCCTGTGGCCTTTCCCAGCTCATTTCCCTGCGTTACGGCACATTGCCCATCGTCCGGGAAACAGGCGGCTTAAAAGACACGGTACAGCCTTACAACGAGTATGAAGGCACCGGCACGGGCTTTTCCTTTACCAACTATAACGCCCATGAGATGCTTCGGGCCATCCGGTATGCGGAAGCCGTTTATTACGACCGCAGACGGGAATGGAACAAGATGACCGACAGAGCTATGGCAGCGGATTTCTCCTGGAAGACTTCCGCACTGAAATATCAGGAGATGTACGACTGGCTCATCGGCTATTGATCTCGTAAACGAAAGTAATTATTTATGCAGAAACAAAACGGACGAACAGAGAAAAACAGCAGCTTCGTCAAACAGGCCGGGATCCTGGCAGCAGCGGGCATTATTTCCAGGATCATCGGCCTGTTATATCGTAGTCCCTTAACGGGGATCATCGGAGATGAGGGCAACGGTTATTACAGCTTTGCCTATAACATCTACACGATCATCCTGCTCATAGCCTCCTACAGCATCCCTTCCGCCATTTCGAAAGTCATGGCCCAGAAGATGGCTTACGGAGAATACCGCGATGCACAAAAGATCCTGAAGTGTGCCTTTGTTTACGTCTGCGTGGTAGGCGGTGCGGCAGCGGTCTTTGCTTATTTTGCAGCCCCTCACCTTGTTGTGGCAAACGCGGTGCCGGTGCTTCGGATCTTTGCACCCACCATCTTTTTATCGGGCCTGCTTGGAGTGCTCAGAGGGTATTTCCAGGCGCACAGGACCATGGTACCGACCTCCACGTCCCAGATCCTGGAGCAGTGCGTGAATGCCTCCGTCAGTATCGGTGCGGCCTGGTTCTTTATCCATCATACGGATCTGATCCGGTTTGCTCCTGCGGGAACGGAAGAGGAGACGGCAGCTTTTATCAGCGGTGCCTGCGGATCCGCCCTTGGTACGGGTGCCGGGGTTTTGACGGCCCTGATCTTTATGACCATCCTCTTTATCCGGGATGGGAACACCAGAGATGCGGAATACCGTATGGACCGCATCCACAAGGAAAGCACCTTCCGGGAGATGAACCGGAACCTTTTGATGGTGGTGACGCCCTTTATCATCAGCACCTTTATCTACAATTTCAGCACCTCCTTAAACCAGACCGTGTACTCGAAATTTATGATGGAAGTCCGGGGCCTGACCCAGGAGAGTGCAGCCCATTTATACGGCGTCTTTTCCGGAAAAGCCGTGGTCATCGCCAATATCCCCATTGCCTTTTCTTCGGCCATGGCGGCAGCGGTGATCCCCAGTATCGCAACGGCCTTTGCAAAAAAGGACCGGAAGACCACGCTTCATCGGATCTCTCTGGCAACCAAGGTGACCATGCTCATCGCCATTCCCTGCAGCGTAGGACTCTTTGTCCTCAGCAGACCGGTGATGCAGCTTCTGTTCCCCCAGAAAGCATCTCTGGACATGGCATCGGCCATCCTCAGGGCTCTTTCCATTACCGTGGTATTCTACAGTCTCTCCACCCTTTCCAATGCGGTGCTGCAGTCTGTGGGTAAAGTGAATTCCCCCATGTTCCATGCCGCCATCTCTCTGGTGGTACAGGCGTTGATCCTGGTGGGAGGCCTCAACTTATTTGGAGAAGAGAACAGCGTTTACGCACTGGTGTTGGCCCAGATGGCATACAGCCTGATGATGTGTATCCTGAATGAACTGGCGGTGAGGAAGTACCTGCATTTCCGGCAACGACCCCAGAGGGTGTTCATTCTGCCCTTTATCGCTTCCTTTGCCATGGGAGCGGCGGCCTTTGCTTTGTATCATCTGGTTGAGCTGGCGGTGCCCTCTAATTTGCTTGGACTGGTTGTTTCCATACCCCTTAGCGGGTTGTTATACTTTGCCCTGATCATCAAGACCCATGCGGTGACAGCTGCCCAGCTTCAGCAGATCCCCAAGGGAGATGTAGTGCTGAAGTTTGCGAAGAAACTGAGATTATTGTGATAAAAGGAGAATAATTAGCGATGGAAGGCGTATCTTTT